>JANYIY010000014.1 GCA_025358615.1 Gammaproteobacteria bacterium
CTATATGCAACCCATGCTTGCATGTGGTCGCGCCCCTTTTGGACCGAAAGACTAGAACAAGAATGGAAGACCCACTCAGTCGTCTGGTTTCCAGGGGTTCGCCGCGCCGGGAAAACCACACTTTGCCGTTCTCTTAGCGAGGTCGAATACTTCGACTGCGAACTTCCTCGACAGCGAAGATCGATGCAAGATCCAGAAGCATTCCTCGATGCGCTTAAAGGCAAACGAGTCGTGCTCGATGAGATACACCGTCTACGTAATCCCTCGGAGCTTTTGAAGATCGCCGCAGACCACTATCCAACTGTGCGGATTATTGCGACTGGTTCATCGACGTTGGGTGCTACGCGAAAATTCCGGGATTCGTTGACTGGCCGCAAAGCAGAGGTCTGGCTGACCCCTGCGATGAGTGAAGATCTGGACTCGCTCCATATCAAGAGTTTGGAACAACGGCTCTACCGCGGTGGGCTGCCGCCGTTTCTATTGGACAACACGCCGAACGAAAATGATTTTCAAGAATGGATGGATGCCTATTGGGCAAAGGCGTGATTAGACCCTATAGCACCGGCAAGGTCGCGGAAATCGTCGCTGCGCCGAAGGTCTACGGCTTCGACACCGGCTTTGTCTGCTACTTTCGAGGTTGGCACACACCCCGTCCCGACGATCTCGGTTTGCTCTGGGAACACTATGTTCTCAACGAGATGCATGCACGCCTGCAAACCCGCCGCATCCAATATTGGCGCGACAAACAGGGTCACGAGGTCGATTTTGTCTTGGCGCGGCGCGGAGCCCCTCCCGTCGCTGTCGAATGCAAGTGGTCGGCGCGCGATTTCGATCCAAAGCCACTCAAAGTATTCGCAACCCGCTACCCCAAAGCACAGCATTTCGTGGTCGCGAGCGACGTGGAGCGCGCCTACGCAAAACGTTTCGACACGCTGAACGTCACTTTCACCGGGCTCGACGGATTGGTCGATCGGTTAGCGAAACTCACTTAGCGGAAAGAAAAGCGGGGCAAGGTCGATCCATTCGACTAGCCCTTGTGCTCTGACTTCCACTTCTCGACGGCGGCCAGGGTATTGCCGACATGCTTATCAGGATCCAATGCCGTGTATTCATAAATGATCTTGCCGGTGGGCGCGATCACATAGGACGTACGATTGGCGTACTCGGGCTTGACCGCCAGCACGGCGTCATAGGCTTTAGTGATGCTTTGGTCGGCGTCCGACGCCACCGCAAACTTGTTGCGGCACTCGCTCACCGAGAACTTATTGAGCGTGTCGATGGGATCGTGCGAGACACCGATCACGGTGGCGCCGAGGGCCTTGAATTTGTCGGTGGCTTCGGCGAATTCATGGGCCTCGACGGTGCAGCCCGGCGTGAACGCCGCGGGATAGAAGTACAGCACCACCGGTCCGCTCTTCAGCGCATCTGCCAGAGAAAACTTGAATGGCTTGCCGGCAAGAGTGGCCTGGGTGGAGAAATCAGGGGCTTGCACGCCGGTCTTCAACGCCGCATACAGCGGCGCGGCGAGCACCGCGGTGCCCAGGACGAGAATCATTAAACGCTTCATGTTTGGAGTTCCTTTGGGAGCTGAATCGGCAGAGAGGCAGTCTGCGCCTTCCCATTTTTGCTCGCAAGGCGTCGCAGCCTTGGGGTCGGCCGGCGCTGCGCTGCTGTCTACAGCGTGGATGCAGGCGGTCTATTTCAGGACCTCGCGCAGTTCGCGGCACACCCGCGCCACATCCTCATCGCTCATCGCCGGAAACAGCGGCAAGGTCACGGTCTCGCGCCCCACTCGCGCCGCCACCGGCGTGTCCTCGTCCTGATACCCCAGGTCCTGGTAATACTTGAGGCTCGGAATACTGGGATAGTGCACGCCGATGCCGATGCCGCGCTCGTGCATGATTTTCTGCAACGCCGGCCGGGTCATGCCGCGGGCCCGAAAGTCGATCAGCACTTGGAACATATGCCAGCTATGGCCTGTGTCGCCGCGGGCCGGTAGTACGACTCCCGAGTAGCAGTCGAACTCTTCGAAGTAGCGCTCCGCCAAGGCACGGCGCCGCGTGTTGAATCCGTCCAGACGGCGCAGCTGATCGATGCCGATCTGCGCCGCGACATCGGTCAGATTGCTTTTTGTTCCCGGGAACATCACATCGATTTCGCCGGCGGCGTTACGCTTGATGCCATGGAATCGATACTGCTCGAACAGCGCCGCGGCAGCAGCGTCGCTGGTGGAAATCGCGCCGCCTTCAATGCTGGTCATATTCTTGTTCGGATGGAAACTGAACACCACCAGATCCCCGAAGCTGCCGATGGGCTTGTCGCCATAGCGCGAGCCGATGGCATGGGCGGCGTCTTCTATCACACGCAGCCCGTGCTCCTTGGCCAGGTCATAGATGCCATCCATGTCCACGGGTAAGCCTGAGAAATGCACCGGCATAATGGCGCGGGTTTTCGCCGTTAGCGCGGCGGGGATTCGATTCACATTGATATTGCGCGAGTACAGATCGATATCGACGAATACCGGCTTGGCGCGCAGTCGTGCCACCACATTGGCGCTGGCCGCGAAGCTCATGGCCGGCACGATCACTTCATCCCCAGGACCGATACCGGCGACCTCGAGCGCCATCTCCAGGCCGGCCGTGGCCGAGGTCATTACGCGTACCTGACGATTGCCGCCCAAGTAGGCCGCCAGCGCCCCCTCGAACGCCAGAACCTTGGGACCGCTGGCGAGTTGACCCGAGCGCAACACATCGGCGACCGCCGCAATGCTGTCGGCATCGATGGAGGGGCGGGTAAAGGGAAGAAACGGCTGCGTCACGCGGCACTCCTTGAAACGAGAATCACACCGGCACAGATCAGCGCAATGCCCAGCACCTTGGGAAAAGTCAGGCTCTCGCCCAGCCACATCACCGACACGCCGGCGACCACCACGTAACCCAGGGACAGCATGGGATAGGCGGTGCTCACCGGCGCTTTGGACAGCGCCGCCAGCCACACACAGACACTCGTTCCATAGCACAGCATGCCGCTCCAAAACGGCAGACTCTTCGACAGGATCAAGACCGCGCTGCCTAATGTGTCGGCGCTGAAATCCGAAAAATGCGCCAGCGGCCGGGTCGCCACCTTGAGCAGCAACTGCGCGGCGGCGTTCAAACCCACGCCCGTCAAGATCAGTATCCAGGTGACCCAGCTCATGGCCGTGCCACCAATACCCGGCTGGCGGTTTGTGCCACCAGGCGCATGGGCACGCCGCGCCGCTTGAAATCATCGAACATGCTCTTCTCCATCACCGCGAAGGCCTTAGGTAGCGACGGCCACAGGCGCAGAAATTCCGCCACGTCCGCCATCTCGGCGCCCGGTGCCTTGCCTAATCCATAGTCAAGCTCACCACGATATCCCACCAGCGTCACCGGGCGGCGCAGATAAAACGTCACGGATTGATCGTAGGTTCCCACACTGTACAGCGGCGCATCCCGGTCCTCTGCCGGCAGCGCAGCCGCGAGACTCACCCCCGAATAAATGGGCGCCACCACCACGGCGGCGCGAACCAGCAGCAGCCACGCCAGACACCAGCCCACGCCAAGAAATATGGCGGCACGATTCACTTCGCGCGCCCGCACCAGCACGAAGGCAGCGGACACCGTCAGCAGCAACGCGATCTGTCCCAAGGGCTTGGCCAGCGGTAAGAAGTACTCGCTGCGGTCCGAGGCGGCGATCACGGCCGGCCAATTCAGGCTGGCGACTCCCAAGGTCAGGCCCGCGACCAGCGTCAGTACCGCCGTGACCAGAAAGTCCCGCTTCAGCGCCTGCACCGGCCGCGCCGCGATGAGCAGCGCCAAAGCCGGCAATAGCGGCAGTATGTAGGGCATGAGCTTGGAGTCGGACAGTGAGAAAAACACGCCGACGAACACCACCCATATCCACAGGAACAGCTTGGGATCGAAGGCGCCGGGCGCTGCGCTGCGCCGCCAGCCGCTGCCGAGCACGCGCAACGCAGCCCATGTCCAGGGCATGCTGCCGGCCAAGAACACCCCGCCGAAAAACCACCACGGCTCCTGGCGATCGGCAATCGGCGTCAGGTAACGCGCGAAATGCTCGTGCACAAAGAAAAATTGCAGAAAATCCTGCAATTGCCGTTCCGCCAACCAATGCCAGGGCACGGTGATGAGGAGCAACAACGGCAGGCCCCAGGCGAGGTACAGTCGGCGCCAGGGCGAGAAGTCGCGCGTAAAGGCGCTGTACAACATCAGCACCGCCGCCGGGATGGCGCCCGCGACCAGGCCCTTGGTGAGTACGCCCAATGCCGCCGCCGTCCACGCCAGCAGCATCCACGCACGCGGCCGCGCCGCCGTTTGCGCCAGCAAGAAAGCGACCAGGCTTAAGGTCATGTAAAAGGTCAGGCTCATATCCAGGGTCAGGAGCTGACCCAACACCACGAACATCAGCATGCCGGACAACACCGCCCCCGCGCGCCAGGCCACCGCCGCACCCCACAGGCGGGCTGCCGCCAGCCACACCAGGTAAATGCTGGCCAAGGCCGTCAGCGCCGAATACAGGCGCGCGGCGAATTCGCTCAGGCCGAACAGCCGGTAGCTTAAGGCGGTCGCCCAGTACTGCAGCGGCGGTTTCTCGATGTACGCCAAGCCGTTCAAGTGCGGCACCACCCAATCGCCGCCATTCAGCATCTCACGCGGGATTTCCGCGTAGCGCCCCTCATCGGGATTGAACAGCGGCCGCCCGGCCAGTGTCGCGAGCCACAGCACGGCCAGCAGCGCGGCCAGCGCCGCATACATCCACCGCTCGCGCGGCAGCGGCGCGGCCGCCTCGCTCACGCCGACGCTGCCGTGCGGGTCGCTGTGCTCGGCGCCTGCACCGCCAGCTGCCCGGACCGCCCCGCCACCTCGCCCATGACCACGGCGCGAACCGGCAGCGGCCGGCGCTGCGCCAGTTCGTGAATCTTGGCCATGCGCACTACCGCGGCACCCGACTCGCGCCAGCGGCGTAGCAGCTCGTCGCAGGCATCGAGCAGCAGCAGGCCCTCGAGTTCCGCATGCAGGGTGAACACCTGCACGTTGTCCAACGATGGATCCAGGGACGAGTTCTGCGACAGGCGAAACACGGCCTCTGCAATGCTCGATTCATCCACCCCGTCCACCCCCAGGACCTCATCGAAGGTAGGCAAGGTGGTGGGCAGCTGCGGACAGGTGCTGAGGCCCTCTGCCAGCAGCGGCAGGAAGGCCGCACCGCCGCGGGTGTCGCTGGCATAGCGCAGACCATATTCGCGCTCCAGATCGAGGCCATGGGCATTGATTTGCCACCCCGCCGCCGCATGCGATTGCGGGGCGAATCCGAACACCCGCTCAAAGGCCTGCAGCCCGCGCTCGAACTCCGCCCGGGTCCAGTCCGCCGTGGCCTTGGCGACGTAGTCCTGCCAACGGACATGGTCATAGGTGTGCAGCCCCACCTCGAATCCGGCCTGGTGCACGCCGCGCATCACGCCGCCCGCGCTGCGCCCGATGTCAGGCCCCGGCAACAACACGCCGTACAGCAGGGTTTTCAAACCATAGTGTTTGAGGACCGAAGTCCGCGCGATTTTGCTTGCGAAACCCTTGCGAAACACTCTGCGCAGGGCGCGGCCGGTGTGGTCGGGGCCGACGGAAAAATAAAACGTCGCATCCACGCCATGCTTTTTAAACAGCGCCATGAGCCGCGGCACGCCCTCGCGGGTGCCGCGCAAGGTGTCCACATCGACCTTCAGGCCGATGTGCGAACGCTCAAGCATCGCGCGACAACAGCGCCGACGCCGACGGCAGCGCGTGGGCGTAGGAATCGAAGATGGCGTTCAATGCGGCACGCATGTCGGTCTTGGGGGTCCAGCCGAGTTCCGCCGTGGTGTTCTTGATGGACGGCAATCGCGCCGGAATGTCTGCGTAGCCCTTGCCGTAGTAGTCGAAGGCCGAGATGTCGATGAGCTTGGTGTTGCGCGCCGTGGGCGCGTATTCGGCACGCGCCAGCGCAATTTCCAACATCATCTCCGCCAGCTTGCGGATGGAATACGAATTGTGGGGATTACCGATGTTGTAGATCTTGCCGTCGGCGATGCCGCCCGGATTATCGATGACCTTGGTCAGGCACTCCACCGCATCGTCGATGTAGGTAAAGGCGCGTGTCTGTTGGCCGCCGTCGACCAGCTTGATGGGCTCGCCGCGCACGATGTGACCCAGGAACTGCGTCAGCACCCGCGAACTGCCCTCTTTA
>JANYIY010000015.1 GCA_025358615.1 Gammaproteobacteria bacterium
TTCCGCCACACACCGCAAAGTGAAATGGGGTGGACGACGGGGCTCGAACCCGCGACGGCCGGAATCACAATCCGGGGCTCTACCAGCTGAGCTACGTCCACCATCGTCCACGACTTCCGATGCGGGTGGCGCGCCCGGCAGGAATCGAACCTGCAACCGCCGGCTTAGAAGGCCGGTGCTCTATCCGATTGAGCTACGGGCGCTTTGTAAATCAATAAGTTAGCGCCAGTCGAATTGTCAGGCCGATGCGGGGCTCAAAGCAAACCGAATCGAAAGTGCGCGCGGATTATATAGGAGTTTCACCGCATTTGAATGACCGAATTGGGGCCGGTGTGCCGAATTGCGGCCGGCCCGCTCAACCCTCGACGGCGAGCTTCAGCCGCGCGAGCGCCCGATCCCACTGCGCGCCGATCTGCTCGAGCGAGCGGCGCGCCTCATCGAGCTGCGCCGGCTCGAATTCCCACAGCCTCTCTCTCCCGAGTTTGACGTCCCGCACCAGTCCGGCGGCGGCGAGCACTCCCAAGTGCTTCGTTACCGCCTGGCGAGTGATGTCCGTTCCCACCGTCAGCTGAGTAATGGACATCGCGCCGCCCACACAGAGCGCGGCGACGAGTTTCAATCGCACTTCGTCGCCCAAGGCAGCAAATATTGGTGCTTGCTGAGCCAGCGACCGCTGCTTTGGCGCGGGCTTATGTCGCGGCGACATGCTTCTCGACATTGCGCAATTGCTCCTCCCATCCGGAGGTATTCATGCGCAATGCCGCAGCGCCGCGGCTCGCCGGGATCTTGTCGAAGCCGGACTCGACGACGCTGAGTAACGTTCCACCCTCGCCGCCCGTGAGCTCGAACACCACCAGCGTGGTCGGCTCCGACGAATAATCGACGGCTACATCGATGGCCGCCGGATGCCAGCGCCACGACAGGACGCGTTCCGGCTCGAAACGTTCGATCACCACATCCATCACCAAATGCTCGTAGCCGGGATAGGTAATGTGCCCTTGCACCGCCTTGCCTGCCGCGAAGCTTTTACCTTTAAAATTGACGCCGAACCACTGGCCGAACTCTTCGGCATTCGACACGGCGCGCCACACGCGGGCCCGCGTCGCCTTCAGCAGGATCTTTCTCTCGATACAGTCGGTGGATTCGTTCATATGCAACCTCTTGGCTGCATATTAGAGCCGGCTGCCGTTATATGCAACTATCTTGTTGCATGAATGGCCGCGACCCCGCCCATGACCGGCTCCTAGGGCGACAGCGACGGCAAATGACTGAGCTTCTCCAAATCCACTTTCCAGATCTGTCCATGCCGCTCATCCACGATCCACGCGGCACCGAAGCCCACGCGCATCGTATCGTCGCGCGGCCCGCCGGCGAACTGGCGCATGAGGCGATTGGTGCGGGGATCGATCTGCGATAAAGTCACGCGTTCGGCAGAGACCCAAACATAATTCTCGCCTATCGACAAATCGCCGCCTTCGCCCGGAACGCCCACGTCGATGGTCGCCAGCACCCGGTTGGTGAGCGGATCAATGCGTGCCAGCGAGCCGTCCCCTTGGCTCAAGACCCAAACGCTGCCTTCGCCCGCGGCGATGAATCGTGGTGACGCGTGAACCGGGATTTCCGCCGTCACGGCATTGGTGCGTGGATCGACCCGAGTAACCGAACCGCCGCCCGTACTGGTCACCCACACCGACTCAAACGCGACCATGGCCGCATGAGATTGCGGCTGAACCTTGATGTTGGCAGTGATCTTGCCGTTCGCCGGATCTACGCGAGTCAGCGTTCCTGAATCGGTGCCGCCATCATTTGTCAGAACCCAGATACTATCCGCGCCCACACCGATGGACCCCTCTGTCTCCTTAGGCAGATTCACGGAAATCCTGTGCACCACCCGGTTGGTATTCGGATCGATCTGCAAAATGGAGCGATCCTTCGTGTCCGCGATCCACACCGAGCCAAGTCCCACGCCGATACCGAGTTCGGGTTTCGAACCCACCGGAATTGTGGCAATGACCTGGTTGCTCGTGGGATCGATGCGCAGCACCTTCTTGCTGTTGATCTTGGACACCCACACCGAACCGAAGCCCGTCTCGAGCCACGCAGGACCCACCGGCACCTTGATTCGTTCCACGATGGGCATTGCAGCCAGAGGCTGCGGCCGCGCCGACAGCGCAGCGTCCGCGGCGTGCGCAGCCGCCGCGCCCGAGACGAGAGCCACCATGACATTGACTATCGAGACAAGCGTGCGCAGCGACATTGTTTCATCCTTCATTTGAGACAATTCAACAGGCATCGACGCTCTGGCCGCCGCCCGGTCTTTGCGGGCCGGCCGGCGATAGCGCAAACGAAAAAATGGCTGAGCCCGACGGAATGGCGACGTACTGAACATCGCCGAGCCGATAGGTGATGGCGGTGGTATAGATGCCGGCGCCCAATTGCCGATGCCACAGATCCCGCCCGGTTCGCGCATCGAGAACGATGAAATTCCCGCTCGAGTCGCCGGCGAAGACAATGCCGCCCGCCGTCGAGAGCGCGCCGCCGTTGGGATTGCTGAAGTATTTGAATTCCCATTTGCGGTCACCCGTCAGAGGATCGACAGCCAGGAGCGCACCCGTCGGCACGGTGTTGGGTTCGGCGGGAACCGACAGGCTGCCGCCAAAATCGTGGCCTGAACGAAACCGCTGCGTCGCTCCCGTGAACATGTCGCATTCGCTGGACGTGGCCACGTACAACAGCCGCGTGTCCGGACTGTACGAAGGCGAGTACCAATTGGTGAGTCCCAATGCGCCGGGGCACACCCGGGTTCCCGCCACATTCGGCTCGGACACATCGCCGGTCAGCGGCCTGCCGTCGGCGCCGATGCCCTTGGTCCACGTGGTTTCGCCGAACGGCCTCGCAGACAAGAACTTTCCCGTCACGCGGTCCAGCACATAGACATAGCCATTGCGGTTGGCGTGGATGAGGAGTTTGCGCTTCACGCCCTGCCATTCGGCATCGAGCAGCACGGGGATTTCGGTGGCGTCATAGTCATGCACATCGTGCGGCGTGAATTGAAAATGCCACTTGAGCTTGCCGGTGTCGGGGTTGAGCGCCAACATGGAATCGCTGTAAAGATTGTCCCCGCGCCAATCGCCGCCAAAAAAATCGGGCGCCGGATTGCCGGTGGGCCAGTAGAGAAGATTGAGCTCCGGATCGTACGAACCCGTGAGCCACGCCGGCGCGCCGCCGCTGCGCCAAGAGTCGCCCGCCCAGGTCTCATGCCCAGGTTGTCCCGGCCCCGGAACGGTATCGAAGCGCCACAAACGCCGGCCGCTGTTTGCGTCATAGGCGTCGATGAATCCCGCCGCTCCGTATTCTCCGCCCGCCGGGCCGACGATGATTTCGTTCTTGAGCGCCAGCGGCGCCAGGGTAAGCGTGTAGCCCTTCTGATAATCCGCCACCGTCACGTCCCAGATCAGATTGCCGGTCTTCGTGTCCAGAGCGATCAAATGCGCATCCAGCGTCGCCATGTACAAGCGATTGCCCAAAATCGCAAAGCCTCGATTCACGGCACCGCAGCACAGCTTGAGCTTGTCCGGCAGGGATCGCTGATATCGCCAGATGGCGCGCCCCGACCGCGCATCGATGGCGAAGGCACGATTGTTCTGCCCCGTGCCGTATAGCACTCCGTCGACCGCCAACAGCGTGGTCTCGAATTGCCCGAGATCCGCGACTTGGAAGGCCCATTGCATGGACAGACGCGACGCATTGCCGGCATTAATCTGTTCCAAGCTGCTGTAGCGCCATCCCGCGTAGCCGCCGGAATACGTCAGCCAATTCTGCGGTTCATCAGCGGATCGCAGCAGCCGCTCCGGCCACACCTGCGGCCTACTGCTTGCCCCGCGTAATATCCCCGGGTATATTACAGGGCATACTTCTGGAGAAGCCATGAGCGACACAGCACAAAAGCGAGCGTTGCGAAATTATCGCTCCCGTCTGATGAAGCGAGGAGTCGCGCGATTCGAGGTGCTCGGACTCGATACAGATCGGGACTTAATCCGCTCCGTCGCACGGCGCCTCGCGGAAGACGGCCCAGATTCAGCCCAGATTCGAGCCGCAATCGGCCGGACGATCTCGGGCGAAACGCCGAAGAGAGGCGGAATTCTCGAGGCACTGCGTCGGTCGCCGCTTGTAGGCGCCGACCTCGAATTCAAGCGTTCCAACGAAACCGGCCGCAAGGTAGACCTTTGACCCGATACCTTCTCGACACGAATATCATCAGCAACGTGACGAAGCCGGATCCGTCCGAATCGCTACTGGAATGGATGCGGGTGCAATCCGATGGCGATTTATTCATCTCCTCCCTGACCGTCGCTGAAATCCGGCGCGGCATTCTGGACAAGCCTAGGGGGAAAAAGCGCGAACGCTTGGAGGCGTGGTTTGCCGGACCGGAGGGTCCGCAGTCGCTATTTAAAGGGAGGGTATTGTCGTTTGACGAAAAGGCAGCCTTGGTCTGGGCTCGTCTCATGTCTGAAGGTCGCGCCGCCGGCAAACCCAGAAGCGACCTAGATATGATTATTGCTGCCGTCGCCGAAGCGAACGAGTGCGTGATTGTGACGGATAATGAAAAGCACTATTCCGGCCTCGAGGTCCTCAATCCGTTGCGAACATCAAGGTGAGTCCGTAAATCGATCGGGGCCGCCTCCGTCCACCGGAATCACGGGTGTCGAACCCTATGCACAGTGCTCAACTATGCGTAGTTGGCGCCGTAAAGGGCGGCCGGCGCGGCCCCTGTAGGGTATGAGCCGACCTATTCTTTGCATAGTTACAACTGCTGCAGGAATGTCATCAGTTGGTCGGCGGGGCGATATCGGCGCAATTTGGTGTTCGGCTCCTGGAGCCGGGCGAGTGCTTTTTCCTTCATCGCCAAGTCCGCCTCGACGTAGCGGTGCGTTGTGTTCGGGCTCTCGTGGCCGAGCCAGAGCGCGATGACATTGAACGCGACGCCCGATCGCAGCAGGTGCATGGCTGTTGAGTGGCGGATGGTGTGCGGCGAGATGCGTTTTTTCGCCAGATTACGGATCTGCATCGCTGCGCGGGTCACGGCGATATCTAGGCGCTGTTCGACATTTGACCGGGTCATTATCTGTCCGTTGCGGTTGGGCAGCAAGATCGCCTCGCCGCGAACTGATGCATTGCTTCTGAGCCAAGCACGGAGCTCATGTACCGTCGCTTTCCAGAGCGGCACCGCGCGCTGCTTGCGTCCCTTGCCGCGCAGGTGAACGCAAGCAGCGCCATCGAGCACGACATCCACGACGCGCACGCCGATGATCTCCGATACGCGAGCGCCAGTGTTATAGAGCATAGCCAGTAGTAGATGATCGCGCTGTGAGGTCCAGGTCTCACCCGGTTGGCCCAGGACCGCGATTATCTCCTCGCGCGTGAGGTAGCCGAGCATCGGGCGCTCAAAGCGCCCCATCGGCACACTGAGGGCCCGTTCGATCACGTGCAGGGAGGAGACATCGCGACGTGCCGCGAACTTCAGGAACGTCCGCAATGCCGTGAGCCGCAGGTTGCGGCTGCGCACCGAGTTGCGGCGATCGTGCTCCAGATGATCGAGAAACGCGAGGATCAAGTCGGGTTCGATGTCGGCGAGCCGCAGTGCCGTGGTGGTCTTGCCCAACTGCCGCGTTGCGAAGGCCATGAACAGCATCAAGGCATCGCGGTAACAAGCGACGGTACGCGAACTCAAGGCGCGTTGTGTAACAAGATACTCGGTGAAGAACTGCTGCACGAGGGCAGCGAAGGAGGGTGTCTTGGGGGCGATGGGATCACGCACGGGGCACCTCCGTGCGCGACATCTGCGACTCGAACTGCTTAGCCGCGAGCGCCATCAGCTCTGGTACCCCGTTCAAGTACCAGTAGGTGTTTGTCACCCTGGCGTGTCCGACGTACGTCGAAAGCGCGAGCATGGCCTGATCGATATCGATATGTTGGGCGTGCCAGATCAATATCCGATTGACCACGAACGAGTGCCTCAGATCATGGACACGCACGTGTTGGTGGGCACCGCGGTTACGCCAGCCGAGTTTTGTACGCAGCGTGGCGAACACCCGATCGACCTGGCGTGTGCTCAGCGGCTGGCCGCGACGCCGGCCGCGCGAGCCGACGAAGAATGGAGTCTCGGCAGTGACCTCGACGAACTGGTCGCGCAAGCGACGATACCGCCGCAGACTCTCGGTCGCACTGGCGTGCAGTGACACCTGGCGTGACTTGGCGAACTTGGTTCGCAGTATGGTCAACATACCGACCTTCAGGTCGACGTCGGCGATGCGCAGGCGCACGGCCTCCGAGACCCGCAGACCCGTGCAAGCGATCAGACCAAACAACGCCTCATAGGTCGCGCCCCGCAGGCTTGGATCTGGACCCAGGCGGCGCGCCGCCGCCAACAGATCGAGGATCTCTTGTTCTTGGTAGATGTGCGGCGACAGCCGCTCGGCAATGCGGCCGAAGATTGCCTCGTCGGGTACCTCGGTGCGTGGTTCGAACTGCTGCAGCCAGCGAGTAAAGGGACGCAAGATCATCAGTCGGCGGGCCCAGGTGCGCGGATCATCGCTGTGACCTTGGTCCTGCCGTGCCCATTGGGTCATGACTTCGACCGTGAGCGGCTCACGTGAGTCCCATTCGTCGACATAGCGGGCGAAGCTCTCCAACGCATGGCCCATACTGCGCAGTTCAAAGCCCAGGCGGCGCCGTTCCCGAAGGTACATCTGAGTGCGGGCTCTCAAGTTCGGGGACCTGTTCATGCGGCGCTCCCCGGCCACGGCAACGCGACCTCGCGTAAGTTGCGGCTGTCCAGCTTGGCGTAAATCAGTGTCGTGTTGAGCGAACGATGCCGCAGAACGTCGGCT
>JANYIY010000028.1 GCA_025358615.1 Gammaproteobacteria bacterium
TCCTTGATGGCGTTGTACAACGCAGACCCGCTGAAATTCTTCGCCGGGTACATGCACATCAAGTATGCGAATCCGCAGAACCCATTACATGCCGGTTTCACGGACATCGGCGGCTATGTTCTGGCGTTCGTCGCCGACACGACCTATAACAACTCGAAGACCGTTCAGGTGTACTGGACCGGCGTTCGCTACACGGTACTTCCCGGTCTCGACCTGACCGCGGCCTTCTACGGCTATCAGCAGAACGCCTACGGCGCCGGAACGCAGACGGGCTGCTCGACCGCTGCACACAGCACCTGCAGCGGTCGCTCCAAGGCCGTTTCCTTCGACGCCGATTACCGCTTCACCAAGCACTTTGACGCGTACTTGGGCGCCATGTACAGCGACGTGCACGATGGCCTGTCCAGCGGCTACTTCTATACGACCAATATCAACCCCACCATCGGCGTGCGCTACAAGTTCTGATAGGGCCCTACAGCATCTCGGGAACGATGCGCAAAAGTATGCGTAGGGTGGTGCCCCGGCCGGGCGCGCTGTCGATGTGCAGCCGCGCGCCTATCAGCTGTGCCTGCTCGTAGAGCCCGACGATGCCGTAGTGCCCCTGGCGCGGCAGATCGGTGTCGAAGCCCACGCCGTCGTCCTCGAGACTGAGCTGCAAATCGACATCGACGATTTTGAGCGTGGCCACGGCGCGCGTGGCCATGGCGTGGCGCTCGATATTGCGCAGCGCCTCTTCGGCCATTTGGAACAGCGTCTCGGCCCGTTCATCACCGAAGCGCGCCGCTTCGGCCTCGGTGATGAACTCGCCCTGCAGCCCGGTGCGGTCGAGGAAGCGCTCGAACGCCTTGCTGAGTGCCGCGCCAAGGCCCGTGTCGCGCACGACATTGACCCGCATCTGGGTGATCGCGTTGCGCGCCTCATTCAGCCCCTCGTGCGCCACTTCTTCGGCGCGTGCCAGTTCGTCGCGCAGCGATTTCGGATCGTGCGCCTCGAGCTTGCGCAGCAATCGTATCTCACTCAACATCGCCATCATGGAGTGCGCAAGGGTGTCGTGCAGGTCGCGCGCAATCTTCAGGCGTTCTCTGACGATTGCCGCATAGCGCGACTCCTCGGCAAGACGCTGCACTTCGCGCGTTCGGCCGGCGACTCTGCGCTCCAATTCGCTGCTCAGGAGCAACAGTTGCGTGCGTTCCTGCTGAAGGTCGGAGAGTATCCCGGCGAATGCAACAGCGAGTTGCGAGACTTCGTCGCGCCCGCTGGGTATTTCGATGTGCGCGATCTCGGACCGTCCTACCGCGGCAGCTGACTGTGTCAGGCGTTTCAAGCGGTTCGTCAGATGGCGCGCGCCTAAAGCTCCGGCAAGGGCGGTGACCGCGCCGAGGCAAGCCGAAATCCACAGAATGCGCAGCGCGAGCGCGTTGGCGCGCTGATATACGCGCTCTCTGGACTCGCTGAGTTGCACCTGCCAAGCAGACGTCGGGTACCGGCCGTCGATGCTGATCGGAGTTCGGGCCACCAGCACGGTAACGCCGCCCGGCAGTCGCTCGAAGCGCGGGCTTTGCGCGCGCTCGCCCGCAGCCGGGATGGGCGCCGTCTCCACGGGTGCGGGCTCACCGGTCGCAACGCCATTCCATTGACGATTACGCACGGAGTCGGGGCCGACCAGCACTCGACCGAGCCGATCCAACACCAGAGTCTGTGCCGTGCCGTGGGAGCTTGCGGTGTCGTTGAGACGCTGCACATCGCTCCAAGCCCAGTGCCAGTTCAGGTGCGCCGCGATGACCCCGACGATCCGCCCTTCGGAATCTCTCACAGGCGCGGATACATCGCCCAACAGCGGTTCCCCTTGGGAGGCACGAGCCTCATCGATTACGCCGATCCAAGGACTCTTCAGTCCCTCGCTGAACCACGCCTCGTCGCTCACGCGACGGCCTGCCGGGACACCCCCGTTCGAGGCCAAGATGCCCTCGGTCGAGGCCAAGACGCTGCCTGAGGTGTCGGCGACCGCGATCCAGTCCAGGTCCGGGTATTTCGCGACCATCTGCCTGAAAACGTCTGCGGGCGCCGCCGCCGACGCGGAGCGCAGCGCATCGAGACGCGCTCTGACCGCCTGACCCAAATCGGAGGCCAGTTGACTGGACTCGAGTTCGAGTCTGCGTACGTGCTGCTGCACTACGATTTCGCGCGCCACGCGCCCCACCCAAATCGAGGCCGCGACAGCGAAGCTTGCGGCCAACGCAATCATCAGCCAAATGATCCGCGCCACCAGGCTGCGGTGCGGGTTCATGTCGCGCATGGTCCTTCACCAGTGGTGACGAAAGTCACTTCCAAATCATGCCTGTTGAGCCGCATGATTACCAACGAGTCTCGCTGCGAGTAATTTCATGACCACGGAACAGGCGGGCGGCGCACCCCGGGTTCGCATCCTTATTGCGGAAGATCAGGCGCTTGTGAGGCGCGGCACGACCGTGCTCTTGTCGATGGAGCCGGATATGGAAGTCGTGGGACAGGCCTGCGACGGCATCGAGGCTGTCAGCATGGCGGCCGCGTTGCATCCCGATGTGGTACTCATGGATTTGCATATGCCGCGGCAAGGCGGCGTGGCCGCGACGCGAGAAATCACGCGAACGCTTCCCGGAACTCAGGTTCTGGTCCTGACCACATTGGACGATGATGAGACCGTATTCGAGGCGGTGCGGGCGGGCGCGCACGGATACCTGCTGAAAGACGTGAGCGAACTGGAGCTGCTCGAAACGATTCGCGCCCTGCGGCGCGGCGAGTCGCGTCTCACGCCGCAGATTGCTCGCAAGGTCATGGATCAGTTCCGGCGCCTCGCGGAATATTCCGATTATGTGCCGGAGAGCGCCAGCACTGTTCAGAAGCGGGACAGCTCGATTGAGTCGCTGAACGACAAGGAAGAAAAGATCCTGCGCCTGATCACGGATGGCATGAGCAATCGGCAAATCGCCAACGCCATGTTTCTTGCCGAGGGTACGGTCAAGAACTACGTCAGCCGCATCATGGAGAAGCTGCATGCCAACACCCGTACCGCACTGGCGGTGATATCTGCCAAGCAGCGGCCTCAGAAGTGACTTTCGTCACCGGTAAGTCGTGACCTTCGACAGCTGATCCTTGGGGCATTCGCGTCCAGCATGGGTGTCATCGAGCGTACGCGCTCGCCGCCGCATTTGCCCGAGGGTCACGTGTCCGTAGTCGATCTGGCATTAAAAAGGCCGTACACGGTCGTTGCCGCGCTCATCTTGATTTCCTTGATGGGGATCGGCGCAGCGCTGCGCATGCCTGTCGATATTTTTCCGGAAATCGATATTCCGGTGGTCGCGGTCGTCTGGACCTACAACGGGATGAGCGCACAGGACATCCAAAATCGGATTTTGACTTTGCACCAGCGGCAGCTGGCCTCCCTGGTGGATGACATATCGCGGATCGAGGCCGTGAGCTATGAAGGGGTCGGGGTGGAGAAGGTCTATCTGCACGAGGGCGCCGACGTCACCCGCGCCATCTCGCAGCTGGCGAGCAGCGCCCTGGTGGTGCTCAAGTACATGCCACCGAACATCACTCCGCCGTTGGTGCTGCGCTACGGGGCCACCGATGTGCCGATTATCCAGCTGAGCCTATCGAGCAAGTCGCTGCCCGATACCCAGCTCAATGACCTGGGTCAAAACATCATTCGGCCGGCACTGGCGGTGGTGCACGGCGCCGAAGTCCCTTATCCCTACGGTGGCAAGCCGCGGGTGATCATGGCGGATTTGGATTTCGACGCCCTGCAAGCCCGGGGATTGTCGGCCGCGGACGTGAGCTCGGCCCTGCAGCGACAGAACGTCATTCTGCCGTCCGGCGACGTGAAGATCGGCGACAAGGATTATGCCCTGACGATGAACAACTCTCCCGACGTGCTCGATGCGATCAACTCGTTTCCTATCAAGCAGATCGACGGCCGCACGGTGTTCATGCGCGATGTGGCGCATGTCCACGATGGCTTTCAAGTGCAAACTAACTCAGTCTCCGTCAACGGAACGCCGGGGGCATTGATGTCCATTCGCAAGACCGGCGGCGTATCGACGCTCTCCGTGATCGGCGGGGTGCGCACGGCGCTCGAAGACATCAAGAAAGTGCTGCCGCAGGGCGTCTCCGTGCAGGCCCTGTTCGATCAGTCGGTGTTCGTCAGGGCCGCGCTCAACAGCGTGGCGTTGAGCGCATGCATGGCGGCGGCGTTGACGGCGCTGGTCATCATTCTGTTTCTCGGCGATATGCGCCTCTCCGTCATCATTCTCGCGGCGATTCCCCTGTCCATCATCACCGCGGTGCTGTTCATATATCTCGCCGGGCAGACCCTGAATACCATGACCTTGGGAGGCTTCGCACTGGCGATCGGCATTTTGGTGGACAACGGCACGGTGGTGATCGAGAACATCGAGCGCCATGTCGCCATGAACGAGCCGCTGCGGCAATCCATCGTCGTGGGTGCAAGTGAAGTGGCGGTGCCGACATTTCTCTCCACGTTGTGTATCTGTATCGTGTTCGTGCCGGTGTTCCTGTTGCAAGGCACCGCGAAGTATCTGTTTTCGCCGCTGTCGCTCGCCGTCATCGGCGCGCTGCTCGCGAGCCTGTTGCTGTCTTTTACGCTGGTGCCGGTGTTGTTCAACTTGTTGATGCGCAGATCGGTGGACGATTTCCACGCGCAGCAAGAGCATCGGCCGGCAGAACGGCATGCCGCGTCCGGCAACCCGTTGGTACGTTTTCAGGAAGGTTTCGAGCGCGGATTCGAGCGATTTCGGGAGAAGTACCGCAATGCGCTGGCATGGACGCTGTCCGAGCCGGCGATGACCGTGGCCGCCTTCGTGATCCTGATCGTCGCCTCGCTTTGCTTGTTTCCACAACTGGGGCGGGACTTCTTTCCGCAGGTCGATGCGGGCCAAATGCGTTTGCACGTGCGCGCCCCGCCGGGAACGCGCCTGGAGAGGACCCAGGAATATTTCGCCGAGGTCGAGTCCGAAATCCGGCGAGTGGTGGGCAACGATCAGATCAGCGTCATGCTGGATAACATCGGCTTGCCGTACAGCGGTATCAACATCGCGCTGAGCGATTCCGCCACGGTCGGCCCCATGGACGGAGAAATATTGATCTCCCTGAATGAAAAGCAC
>JANYIY010000029.1 GCA_025358615.1 Gammaproteobacteria bacterium
GCACGCCCGCGCCGGCTGCGATGCGCCGCTTGCGGGAGCCATCGATCAATTCCGGGCGGCGCCGCTCACGGGGTGTCATCGAATCGATGATCCCCATCTGGCGCTTCAGGCTTTTCTCGTTGACCGCACCGGCCGCCGCAGCGGCATTGGCCTGCAACTGCGCGGGCAACTTATCCATGAGGGCCGACATGCCACCCATGTTGCGCAACTGACTCAACTGGTCGCGCAAATCCGCCAAATCGAAGGATTTCCCCTTACTGATCTTCTTGGCGAGTTTTTCCGCCTTTTCCTGATCGACCTGTCCCTGCACCTGCTCTACCAGCGACAGGACATCGCCCATTCCGAGAATACGGGAGGCAATGCGCTCCGGCTGAAACAGCTCCAATGCCTCGGTCTTCTCACCGGTGCCGACGAACAAAATGGGCTTGCCGGTCACCTGCCGCACGGACAGCGCTGCGCCGCCGCGGGCATCGCCGTCGGCCTTGGTCAGAATGACCCCGGTCAAACTCAAAGCGTCGTTGAATGCCTTGGCGGCGTTTACGGCATCCTGGCCGGCCATGCTGTCGACGACGAACAGGCGCTCGTGCGGATTGACCGCAGCTTCGAGTTCCCGGACCTCGGCCATCATTTCGGCATCGATGTGCAGGCGGCCGGCCGTATCGAGCAGCAGCACGTCGTAAGCCTGCAGCGAGGCCTCGGTCAGTGCGCGCTTGGCGATGGCAACGGGCAGTTCGCTGGCAGCGGCCGGCGCGAAACCCGCGCCTACCTGCGCGGCCAAAGTCTGTAGCTGCAAAATCGCCGCCGGGCGATACACGTCGGTACTGACCATCAGCACTTTCTTGTGTTGCTTCTCGATCAGCCAGCGCGCGAGCTTGCCCGCCGTGGTGGTCTTGCCCGCACCCTGCAGGCCGGCGAGCATGACGACGACCGGGCGTTGCGCGCGCAAATTAAGCCCCGCGGACGGCTCGCCCATGAGCCGCGTCAGCTCCTCATGCACGACTTTGATGAAGGCCTGTCCGGGAGTGAGGCTCTTGACCACTTCGACGCCGATGGCGCGCGCCCTGACGGCGTCGGTGAATGTCTTGACCACACTGAGCGCGACGTCGGCGTCGAGCAGCGCGAGCCGCACCTCGCGAACCGTATCGTCGATATTGTCGTCGGTCAGACGGCCGCGGCCGGACAGCGATTTGAGCGCTGCAGAAAGACTGGAGGTTAGACGGTCGAACATGGTGTGGATATTATATCCTAGGCCCACCGTGATTCTCGCCGTAACTCTCTACCTACTGTATACCGCCAGCGCCTGGGTCCTGTTACGCAGCGCCGCCAAGCCTCGGCTGGAGCCGGTGGCATGGGCTCTGATCCTGCTCGCGCTCATCGGCCACAGCGACGTCATCATGCATTCGATGCGCATCAACGGACCGTTTGCCATCGGAGTGCCGCAGGCCCTGTCGCTGCTTGCGTGGACGTTGGCGGTACTCGCCTGCCTCGTTTCAATCGAGCGGCGCAACCGCGTTCTGGGTGCCATTTTACTGGCGAGCGCGGCATTCGGCGCCGCACTGACCGGCCTTGGGCGCACCTACGCAGAAGCCACCGCGCCGGGCTGGGAGCTCACGGCGCACGTGCTGCTATCCATGGGCGCCGCCGCCCTGCTGTTCGCCGCCGCCGTCACTGCGCTGCTGCTGGTATTCCTCGATCGGCGGCTGCGCACCCGGCGCCTCGCCGATCTGCCCAGCGGCATGCCGCCGCTCGATGCGCTCGAAAAAGTCATGTTTCGTCTCATCGGCGCGGGCTTCGTACTGCTGACTCTGGCGCTGTTCACGGGGTTCGTGTTCGTCACCAATTTGTTCACCCAGAATTTGGTGCAAAAAACCGTCCTGTCGCTCATCGCCTGGCTGCTGTTCGGCGTGCTGTTGATAGGCCGCATGCGATTCGGCTGGCGCGGGCGCTCGGCGGTGCACTGGACGCTGTGGGGATTCGGCGTTCTGGCGGTGGCCTATTTTGGGGTCAAGTTCGTGCTCGAGTATGTGTTCGGGCGGCACTGGGGTTAGCCCCGCACATGGAGCCGCCCTCACTAGGATTATCGTTCGGCGCCTTGGCGGGTTTGCTGTTTCTTGCCGCATTCTTCGCCGGCAGCGAAACGGCGCTCATGAGCCTGAACCGCTACCGGCTTCGGCACCGCGCCAACGAAGGAAACCGCGGCGCGCGCTTGGCGGAGAAGCTGCTCGCTCACCCCGATCGTCTCATCGGGCTGATTCTGTTGTTGAGCACTCTGGTCAATGTGGCCGCGCCGATGTTGGTGGGTTTCATCGCCCTGCGCCTGGGCGGCGAATTCATGGTGGCCTTCGGCGCCGGCGCCTTGACGCTGGTGCTGCTGATCTTTTGTGAGGTTGCGCCAAAGACCTTCGGCGCGCTGCATCCGGAACGGCTGGCACTGCCCGCCGCCTACATCTACACACCTTTGCTGTTGCTGCTGTATCCCTTCGTGTGGGCCACCAATTTGCTGGCCAACGGCGTGTTGCGGCTGTTCGGCGTGTCCCCGCAGCAGGCTTCGAATTCCTTGAGCAGCGAGGAATTGCGCACCGTGGTCGCGGAGGCCGGCGCCATGATTCCGCATCGCCACCAGCAAATGCTGGTGAGCATTTTGGACCTGGAAAACGCCACCGTGGAAGACATCATGGTGCCGCGCAATGAGATCGTCGGCATCGACGTCGATGATGACTGGGACCGGGTCGTCGAGCAATTGCGCCAGAGTCAACACACGCGCCTGCCGGTATACGAGGGTGAGATCGACCGCATCATCGGCGTGCTGCACATGAAGCAGGTAGTTCACGAACTGGCGCGCGGCCGGCTGGACCGCGATGCTCTGGTCGAAGCGGCCGGTGCCCGCGAGGCGTACTTCGTGCCCTCGGGCACCACGCTCAATACTCAACTGGTGAATTTTCAGCGCGACAAACGCCGCATGGCCTTCGTCGTCGATGAATACGGTGACATTCAGGGACTGGTGACGCTGGAAGACATACTCGAGGAGATCGTCGGCGAATTCACCACCGATCCTGCCACCATGATGCATAAGGATGTGCATGCCGAGGCGGACGGCAGCTTCGTCGCGAATGCATCGACCACCATCCGTGCATTGAATCGCTCCATGCGCTGGAATCTACCCACGGATGGACCAAAGACACTGAACGGCCTTATCGTCGAATTCTTAGAGACGCTGCCTGAAGTCGGAACCACACTGAAATTGGCTGACTACATGCTGGAAGTGCTGCAGACCGGCGACAATGCCATCAAGACCGTGCGCATACGGCCGCCCGATCTCACACCGCCCTGAGCGGTGACGCGGCCTCGGCCCAGCGGCCCAGCCCAGGACCCGGCGCGCTAGAACGCCTCGAGCGCCTGATTCAAGCGCGTCGCGCCGCGCACCGTCATCCCCTCGGGTGGACGCTTCGGCACGTTGGCTTCGGGCACCACGGCAAATTTGAAGCCATGCTTCGCCGCCTCGCGTAACCGCTCCTCGCCGAAGGGCACCGGGCGAATCTCGCCTGCGAGCCCGATCTCGCCGAAGGCGATCAGCGAGTGCGGTACGGGCGTATCACGCAAGCTCGAGCGTGCCGCCATCACGATCGCCAAATCGCCGGCAGTCTCCGCCAAGCGCACGCCGCCCACCACATTGGCGAAAACATCCTGGCCCTGCAGTTGCAATCCGGCATGGCGATGCGCAACCGCCAACAGCATGGTGAGGCGATTGCCGTCGATGCCCACCGCCACCCGCCGCGGATTGGCGCCGAGACTCAAGTCCGCC
>JANYIY010000046.1 GCA_025358615.1 Gammaproteobacteria bacterium
CCGGCGCCTTGCTCGATGCGGATATGGGCATATCGATCAGTGAGAATCCGGCGCTGCGAATCAGCTCCGACCGGGCCTTGGCCATGCCCATCAGCGTCGATGCCGTGGATTCGGAAACACAGGCACATTACACCGCGTCCAATGGGAGCCGCTGAGTCGCGCATCGCGCAAAGGCTGTTGGCCTGCCTCATGCTGTGCGCCGCGAATGCGGGGTACGGCTTCAATCTGAGCGAGCCCAGCACTGGGATCTTCGTGCACAGCGGACGGCAGCTGGCGCTGGACGCGCCGGGGCATGACGACATTGCCAACATCGGTTTCATCGTCGGCAGGAAATGCGTCGCCGTCATCGATAGCGGCGGTTCGATGCGTATCGGCCGCGCGTTGCGCGGCGCGGTTATGCAGCATACGGCGCTGCCGGTCTGCTATGTGATCAACACTCATGTGCATGTCGATCACGTGCTCGGCAATGCCGCGTTCAAGGGCGACCGCCCAAGCTTCGTCGGCCATGCGGCGCTGAGCCAGGCGATGGCGCGCAGCAGGGAATTCTTCGTTACGCAATACGGCGGCGATCTAGACTCACCGCCGAGCGCGGATCAGATCATCGCGCCGGATCGAACAGTGGAGAGTGAAGTCACACTGGATCTCGGGGGACGGCAATTGGCGCTGCGCGCCTGGCCGACGGCGCACAGCGACTGCGATCTCACGATATTCGACGCGCAGACCGGCACCCTGTGGACGGGCGATTTGTTGTTTCTTGAACGGCTGCCGGCCGTGGACGGCAGCGTCAAGGGCTGGCTCAAGGCGCTCGACGAACTCGCGCACATGCGGGTCAAACTGGCGGTGCCGGGTCACGGGCCCATCACGCACGATCTGGCGGCGTCGCTCGCGACTGAGCGCGGTTACTTGCAGGCCTTGACCGCAGGCACTCGCGACGAACTCTCGCAAGGCAAATCGCCTCAAGAGGCGATCGAACGCGTGGCCGTGGCACAGAAACCGCACTGGCTGCTGTGGGACTCGGTGCATCCCCACAATGTGATGCGCGCAATCCAGGAGTTGGAATGGGAATAAGCCGCCGCACACTGCTGCAGCTGGCGGCGGGCACGGGGATTCTGAGCCGCGCTCAGGCACGGCAATCCCGTACCGGGCTCAAGGCCAAGATCGTGATCGCGGGCGGCGGATTCGCCGGTGCAGCCTGCGCGCTGGCGTTGCGCCGCTTGAATCCCAGCATCGAAGTTACCCTGGTCGATCCGGACGATCGCTATATCACCTGCCCCATGAGCAATGCGGTGCTGGTGGGGTTGCGCGATCTTGATTCCATCACCGTGTCGCGCCGCGGCCTCGAGCGCGCCGGTGTCATCTGCGCGCGCGACCGGGTCGTTGCCATCGACACGCAGCGGCGACATGCGCGGCTCGGCGGGGGCGTGGTTCTCGGCTACGACCGTCTGGTGGTAGCGCCGGGAATTCGCTTTTTGTGGGGAACGCCGCAGGGCTATGACGAGGCCGCGTCACTCACCATGCCGCATGCATGGAGCGCAGGAGTGCAGACGCAGCTGCTGGCGGCGCAGTTACGCGCGATCCGCGACGGAGGAGTGGTGGCGATCAGCGTGCCGACCGGGCCCATGCGCTGTCCTCCCGGGCCGTTCGAGCGCGCCAGTCTCATCGCGGGCTTTTTGCAGGCGAACAAGCCGCGCGCCAAAGTGCTGATCTTCGATGCCAACAATCGCTTTCCCAGGCAGGACACATTTACCGAGGCTTGGCATTCCCTGTATCGGGGAATGATCGAGTGGATTCCAATGACCGAGGACGGTGGGGTGGTGCGGGTGGCGCCCGCGGAAATGACGTTATATACCGCGAATGGCGCGCATCGAGTCGACGTGGCCAACATCATACCGCCGCAGGCGCCGGCCGAGCTTGCCGTGCAAGCGGGCCTCGCTTCCGATCATGGATGGTGTCCGATCAAGCCGCTGACTTTCGAGTCGCAGTTGATCGGCGGCGTGCATGTGATCGGCGATGCCTGCATTGCGGATCCCATGCCGAAGTCCGCTTCTGCGGCGAACGCGCAGGCCAGACAGTGCGCGCTCGCCATCGTCGCCTCGCTCGCGGGACGCGAACCTCCCACGCCGCGTTTCGAAAGCGTGTGCTACAGCCTGCTGCAGCCTGGCAGCGCGTTGTCCATCCACGGTAGTTTCGACGTGGCGGCTGGTGAAATTCGCCAATTGCAGGCAGAGGAGCACGGGGCCGCGACCGCCCGGCAGGAGGTGCGCAACGCCGAAGACTGGTACCGGCACATTGTAAATGACTCGTTCGGCGTCTAAGGAGCACAAGAATTCGATTCAGTGCCGCGCTATTTTTGCGACGTCGTAAGCTTCCTCCAGCCCTGGCGCGCCCGCTCGATGCTGGCATGAGGCCGGTCGAGGAAAAACTCCAGCGAGGTGCCGCTCGAGAAGCAATAGCGCTTGCCGTCATCCGGATCGATCCAGTTGAGGGAGCAGTCTGCCTTGATTCTGGCTCCCGCCGCTACGCCGATCGGGTCGAGGCTATCGAACTCACCCCGCATCGGCCGCGGCGGCACAACGGCTTTCCAGATGCCGGCGCCATGACCGGCAAGCGCGGGTGCGGTCTGCGGGCGGCATTCGTCCGCCCCCAATCCCCACAGTAGCAGCGTGAGCAGGAAGGCAATGATGGCCCGTGGCTGAAGCATGCCTGCATTCCACCAACGATTCGCTGCGAATACAACTGTTTCAGTTCTGAAACACTGGTTTTCTGCGCGTAATCGGGCGAATATCATGCACAAAAGGGGAAATATTCCTTGCTGTTATCGAGAGATAGACCTGCAACGCCGCGCGCGCGCGCGTGGCGCTACGCGGTGCTTTTTTCCATGCTGGGGGTGTTCGCCGCCTGCGCCCACTATCAGGCGGCGCCGCTGGCCCCTGCGCACAGCGCCGACGAGTTCGCGGCGCGCAGGCTCAGCGACGCGCCCCCGCACCCCTGGGATCGGGCCGAATTGCTGACGGTGGCATTGACCCAGAATCCGCAGCTGGCGGTTGCCAGGGCGGAGGTGGACGCGGCGCTGTCGCGCGAAATTACAGCCGCGCAGGCGCCGAATCCCGATCTGACGCTGCAATCGGAATATGCGCGGCACGATCCTCATCCCTGGCTGTACGGCGTGAGTTTGAATTGGCTGTTGCGCTCGCCAGAACGCCGCCGCTTGGAGCGGCAGATCGCCAGGCTCGACACCGGCAATGCACGCTTGCAGTTGATGGACCAGGCTTGGGCCGTGCGCAGCGCCCTGGCGTCGGCGCTGTCCGATGGGGAGAGCGCACGCCGGCGTTTGAATATGCTCGGTGAGCTTGCCGCCGCTCAAGACCGGCTGCTCGCCCTGGTGCACCAACGAGTCACGGCGGGAGAGGACGCGCCGAGCGAGCTCTCGATCGGTGAGCAGGCTCGAATCCAAGTCGAGCAGCAAATGGCCGAATTGCGTAAAGCGGCGAACGCAGCACAAGTCGCCGCAGCCAAAGCGCTTGGCCTGCCGCCGCAGGCGCTGGACGGGGTGACACTTGCCTGGCCGGATTGGGGTGAGCCTCCAGCGGTGGACGATGCTACGCGGCAGCGGACGCGCGAGCAGGCACTGCTGTCGCGTGCCGATCTTGGGCAGGCAATCGGCGAATACTCTGCTGCGGAAGCGAAACTGCAGCAGTCGGTCGCCCGCCAGTATCCGCAGTTCGTACTCTCGCCGGGTTACTACTGGGACCACGGCATCGCGAAGTTTCCCCTCGATGTGGGTTTCACCCTGCCGCTGAATCGCAACCGCGGCGAGATCGCCGAGGCACGTGCCGGCCGTGAACTCGCCGGGCAGCGCATGCTCGCGCTGCAGGCGGGTATCTACGGCGAAATTGTCGCGGCGGAGCGTGCCGAACTTATTGCCCGTGCAGGCGCGGATGCGGCCGAGCGGCAGCTGGACGCAGCACGGCGTCAGAAACAAACGGCCGATCTGTCGCTGCGATTGGGAGCTGTCGACATTCAGGACCAGGTGGTCGCGGAAATTCTCGCCAAGCGTGCTGAACTCGCGCTGCTCGAGATGCGTGCGCAAGTGCAGGCCTCGCGCAATAATCTCGAGGACGTGCTGCACGCACCTTTGTCGGGCCCGGAACTTGCTCTCGCGCAATCCATGCCGTCGCTGGTTTCCGGAGCGGGATCTTGAGGTCTGGAGTGTCGCGCCTGTTGCCGCTCGCCTGCGGCGTATTGCTTGCGATGGCCGTGCGCGCCGCCGGCGATGACGATGACAATGCGCCGGTGGCCGGCCGGCAATCCGCGCAGCCCAGCATGAACGACGCGCAGCAGCGCGCGGTCGGCATCATTGTTGCGCATCCTATGGCCGTGAAGGCACCGGAGCGCATCGAAGCACTGGGCCTGGTGCTGGATTCGACGCTGCTGATTTCCGACTTAGGCGACGCGACCGCCGCGGCGGCCGCCGCACACGCCGCAGCAGCGGAGCTCGTACGCTTGCGCGCGTTGCACGAAGGCGGCGCCGGGGCCTCGCTCAAGATGATCGAAGCGGCGCAAGCGGAACAGTCGAAGGCCCAGGCGGAAGCGCAGATCACGGCCGCACGCTTTGCTTTGCACTGGGGCCCGCTCGCCGCACTACCGGCCGGCCCACGCCAGAAAATAATCGACGCGTCCGCGAGCGGCCGCAGCGTGCTGCTGCGTGCGGACTTGCCCGGCCGCCACGCCTTGGGCGCCAGCCCCAGCAAGGCTCTATTGGATGTGGACGGCGTCCTGGTTGCCGGACATGTGCTCGGAGCACTGCGGCAAACCGGCGAATTGCAGAGTGCCGGGCTGCTCGTCGAAGTGCCGAACGCGCCTGTAGGTTTGGGTTCCGGCGCGCGCATACCGGTGGCGCTGCTGACGGCCGAGCGCTCCGCAATGCTGCTGCCGCGCGAGGCCTTGCTCTACGACGCGAGCGGAGCCTATGTTTACAAGCAATTGGCGAACAAGACCGCGGCCGAGAACACGCACTATATTGCTGTAAAAGTACGCTTATTGCTGGCCGTTGGGGATGGCTGGCTGGTCGATGGCGTCGATGACGACGACAATATCGTCGTGCACGGGGCGGGCGTTCTGTGGTCGCTGCAGGGCGTAGGCACCGAGCAGCATGATAACGACGACTAGGGCACCCTATGCTTGCCGCCATCGTTCGCGCCTCCCTGCGCAACCCGCGTATCATCACGGCACTCACTTGCTTGATCGCAGCGCTCGGGTTGGCGGCGCTGGTCAGGGCGCGGTTCGATGTATTTCCGGACTTCGCACCGCCGCATGTGCTGGTGCAGACCGAGGCGCCCGGCCTGGATGCAACCCAAGTGGAAGCCTTGGTTACACGGCCATTGGAGGGCCTGCTGGCCGGCACCGAGAATGTCAAGACAGTGCGCTCGACATCGAGCCAAGGGCTGTCTGCCATCCAGGTGGTGTTCGACCGCGGCGGGGACCCCTATCGCCAACGTCAGGTGGTCACTGAGCGCCTGGCGGAATTCGTCGGCATGCTGCCGCAGGGGGTCGGTGCACCACTGCTGTCGCCACTGAGCTCGTCGATGGAATACCTGGTGCATTTCGGCTACACCAGCGATCGCCTCTCGCCGGTGGAATTGCGCGATGTGGTGCAATGGATGGTCAAGCCGCAGATTCTCGCCGTGCCTGGCGTGGCGCAGGCGCAGCTATTCGGCGGCGCAGTTCGCGAGCGGCAGATTGAAGTGGATGCGGCGAAATTGGCCGCTGCCGGACTCACTCTCGAGGATGTGCTGGAGTCCGCCAGGCGCGCCACGGGCTTGATCGGCGGAGGATATTTCGAGACCCCGACCCAGCGCATCGTGATTCAGGCACAGGCTCCGGGAGCGACGCTCGAGGCGTTGGCGCAGGCCGTGGTGGGCACGCGCGAAGGGTTGCCGGTGCGCTTGGGCGATGTTGCTACGTTGCGCGAAGGTGCCGAGCCGCGCTTCGGCGATGCCTTGATTGCCGGCAAGCCGGGCATACTCATCGAAACCTCGACTCAATTCGGCGCCAATACGCTCGAAGTAACGCGTGCCCTGGAGCAGAGGCTCGATGCCATGGTCCCGGCGCTCGCCAAACAGGGGGTGGAGTATCATCCCGCGTTGCTACGGCCGGCGAGTTTCATCGAAAGCGCCATCGAGAAGCTGCGCAATTCGTTAGCCATCGGCGCTGTGCTCGTGGTCGCTCTGTTGTTGATCACGCTGCGCGACTGGCGCGGCGCATTGGTCTCCTTCAGCGCCATCCCGCTCGCATTGCTGACCACAGTGTGGATTCTCGAGGCTTGGGGCCTCTCCCTCAACACCATGACCTTGGGCGGTCTGGTCGTGGCACTCGGTGTGGTCGTCGACGATGCCGTCATCGACGTCGAGAACATTCTGCGCCGGCGTCGCAGCGCCGCGCGTGATGTCGCCATCGGCGAGCTGTTCATGGGTGCCTCTCTGGAGGTGCGGCGGCCGGTGTTCTATGCGACCGCTGCCGTGGCGGTGGCATTCCTGCCCATACTGATGATGTCCGGCTTGCAGGGGGCGTTCTTTCGGCCCTTGTCGATTTCCTTTCTGCTCGCCGTAGGGCTGTCCTTGCTGGTTGCCATGAGCGCGACGCCGGCACTGTGCGCGCTGGTGATGGCGCGGCATATACCGAAGTCCGAGGCTACGTTCCTACAGCGCTTGAAACGCCGGCAGTTGGGCGCGATTCGCTGGCTGAGCAAGCGGCCGCGTGCGCTCATCGCCATCGTGCTGGCAAGCGGCCTCGCCGGAATCATATTCCTGCCCCTGCTGGGCGCGCGGCTGCTGCCCGATTTCCGCGAGAACTACTTGATTGCGCACGCTTCGCTGCGTCCCGGAGTTTCCTTGACTGAGACGACGCGCGTCGGAGGGCTGATCTCCAAGGAACTCATGGCCATTCCGGGGGTCAAAAGCGTGGCCGAGCAGATCGGCCGCGCCGAGAACGGACAGGACCCTGATGCGCCGAACAAGAGCGAGTTCGAGGTGCAGATCGATCCGCAGCAGGGACGCACCGCAGCCGAGATCGAGGCCGCAATCCGCGATGTGTTCGCTGATTTTCCGAATCAACTGGTGGAGATCTATTCGGTGCTCGCCGAGCGCATCGGCGAGACGCTTTCCGGCGAGTCGGCGCCGTTTTCGATAAGCGTGATCGGCTCGGATCTCGATGCCGACGATCGAGTCGGAGCACAAATCGTCGAGGTACTGCAGCATCTGCCCGATAGCGGCAGCGTCAGGCTGATAGTGCCGCCGCGCGAGGTGGAGCTGCATGTGGAATTGCTGCCGGCGCAGCTCGCCATCTATGGTCTGCAGGCGGCGGACGTACTGCAGACCGTCAACGCCGCCTATCACGGCAGCGTCGCAGCCGAGCTCAATCAGGCGGATCGCAGTGTGCCGGTGGTGGTGCGCATTGCACGTGCCGGTGCCGATCCGCAGTCTGTGGGTGCGCTGCTGCTGCGCGGGCGGGACGGCGCCATGACCCGCTTGTCAACGGTTGCCAGGATTACTACTACTTTGGCGCGCAGCCTCATCGATCACCAGGACGGCCTGCGCCGCCAAATCGTGGTGGCCTCGCCCAAGGGGGCGGATCAGGCCGGGTATGCGTTGGCGGCACGCCAGGCGATTGCCGCCAAGGTGCCGCTGCCGCCGGGAGTATTTCTGCGCTATGGCGGAGCGGCTGAAGCTCAGACCGCCGCGAGAAATGAATTGCTGCTGCACTCGGCCGCTGCCTTCGTGCTCATCGTGCTGCTGCTGGCGCTGGCATTCGGCCATGCACGGCATGTATTGCTGGTACTGCTATCCCTGCCGAGCACTCTGATCGGCGGCGTCGTCGCGGTGGCACTGACCGGCGGCACTCTGAGCCTCGGCGCGATGGTCGGCTTCGTCGCGCTGTTCGGCATGGCGGCGCGCAACACCATACTGCTGGTGTCTCACTTTGACCATCTGGTGCAGGTGGAGGCGCAGCCGTGGAATCTTGAGACCGCGGCGCGCGGCGCCGAGGAGCGGCTGACACCCGTCCTGCTCACCGCGTTGCTCACCGGGCTGGCGCTGCTGCCTGTGGCATTGCAGCTGCATCAACCCGGGCATGAAATCGAGGGCCCGATGGCAGTGGTAATTCTCGGCGGCTTGGTGTCCTCTACGCTTGTCAGCCTATTGCTCATTCCGCCATTGGCGGCGCGATGGCTGCGGCCAACGGTTTACGGGAGTTGAGCTTAAGAAACTTTTTTTCTTCACGAGGACAAGGCAATGAAAATCAAATCGGCGATTATAATTGGCGTAGCCACGCTGGCCTGCGGCTACGCGATGGCGGCGGCTCCGCCGCTAACGACCACCAAGACGATCACCATCGATGCACCGGCGGCGAAGGTCTGGGACCTGAGTAAGCACTTCAATGGATTGAACACCTGGCATCCGGCACTGGCTTCCGATGAGATCGTCGAAGGCAAGAACAATGTCGTTGGAGCCGTGCGCCTGCTGACGCTGAAGGGCGGCGGCACCATCAAGGAAAAGCTGCTCGCTTTTAACGCGAAGGGTCGCACGTTCAAATACGCCATCGTGGAAAGCGTTCTGCCGGTGAGCGATTATTCTTCCACCTTCGTGGTCAAGTCCGCCGGCAAAGGCAAATCCAAGGTCGTGTGGAGCGGCCACTTCAAGCGCAAGAATGTGGGCGACAATCCCGGCGACAAAGAAGACGACAAGACCGCGGTCGACACGATCAATGGCGTGTATCAGGGTGGCTTGGACAATTTGAAGAAGTTGGCCGAGGCGAAGTAGTCCCTCGGTACTATGATTCTGAGCGGTTGGTACAGCACTTGCCGGGCTGGGCACTGGGCCGGTCAATATTGAGCGGTCACTACCATCGCTTGGGGTGACAGGCAGCCGGAAGACAACTGCGTCTTTTGTTGTCTTCCAGCTGCCTGTCACCCCAAACGCTGCGAACCGGTCAAAATCACCGGGCCGCCCGTTCGCACAGTGGCGGGTCGTGCCAAGGAGGACTATGCTAGTGCGATCCTTGCTTCGCCAAATTCCATGAACGCCCTAGATTCGTTCCATCCCGCCGTTGCCGCGTGGTTTTCGCGGACTTTCGATGCGCCGACGCCCGCGCAGCAGCAAGCGTGGCCGGCGCTCATGGCCGGCCAACATGTGCTGGTGGCAGCTCCGACGGGATCCGGCAAGACTTTTGCGGCTTTTCTCGCAGCCATCGACCAGTTGGTAAAGGAAGGACTGCAAGGCCCGCTGCCGGACGAAACGCGCATTCTGTATGTGTCGCCGCTGAAGGCGCTGTCGAACGACATTCAACGCAATCTCGATGCGCCGCTCGAGGGCATTCGCGAGGAACTCGCGGCGTTGGGACTGCCCGACGTGGCGATCCGCGCGATGGTGCGCACCGGCGACACCTCGCAGTCCGATCGCGCGGGCATGCGCCGCAGGGCGCCGCACATCGTCGTGACCACGCCCGAGTCGCTGTATATTCTGCTGGGTTCCCAATCGGGCCGCGACATGCTTGCGACTTGTCGAACCGTCATAGTCGACGAGATTCATGCCATTGCCGGCAACAAGCGCGGCGGCCATCTGTCGCTCTCATTGGAAAGATTGCAGGCGCTCACGCGCCCAGGACTGATGCGCGTGGGATTGTCGGCGACCCAGAATCCCATCGATGAGGTGGCGCGATTTCTGATCGGCAGCAGCTCCGGCACTTGTGCCATCATCGATAGCGGCCACGCGCGCAGCCGCGATCTGGCGCTGGAATTGCCGCCCGCGCCGCTCGAGACGGTGATGTCCGGCGAGGTGTGGACGCAGGTCTATGATCGGCTGGCGGAGTTGGTGCGTGAGCACCGCACCACCCTGGTGTTCGTCAACACACGCCGCATGACCGAGCGCGTCGCGCGACACCTGTCCGAACGATTGGGCGAGGAGAATGTCGGCGCGCACCATGGCAGCCTGTCCAAGGAACGGCGGCTCAACGCAGAACAGCGGTTGAAGCGCGGCGAATTAAAAGTGCTGGTGGCGACCGCCTCGCTGGAGCTGGGAATCGACATCGGCGACGTGGACCTCGTCTGCCAGATCGGCTCGACGCGCTCCATCAACGCCTTTTTACAGCGCGTCGGACGCGCCGGCCACTCGGTGGGCGGCACTTCCAAAGGCCGGCTGTTTCCGCTGTCCCGCGATGAGCTGATCGAATGCGCGGCGCTGCTCGATGCGGTGCGGCGCGGCGAGCTGGATCGCCTCAGCATCCCGACCAACGCTCTCGATGTCCTGGCGCAGCAAATCACCGCTGAAGTGGCGGCACGCGAATGCGGCGAGGATGAGTTGTTCGATCTGATGCGCGGCGCATATCCGTACCGCGGGTTGCAGCGCGAGGAATTCGACGAATGTGTACGCATGCTGGCGGAAGGGTTCAGCACGCGGCGCGGACGTCGAGCGGCGCTGCTGCATCACGACTCGGTCAACAAGATGTTGCGGCCACGCAAAGGCGCACGGCTGACGGCGATCACTTCCGGCGGCGCCATTCCTGACAATGCCGACTACAAAGTCATGCTGGAGCCGGAAGGCCATCTGGTGGGCACCGTCAATGAGGATTTTGCGGTTGAGAGTCTGCAGGGCGATGTATTCCAATTGGGCAATACCTCGTATCGAATATTGCGGGTCGAGCGGGGCACGGTGCGGGTCGAGGATGCGCATGGCCAACCGCCTTCCATCCCGTTCTGGCTGGGCGAGGCCCCGGGCCGGACCGAGGAGTTGTCGGCGGCCGTCTCGCGCTTCAAGAAGGAATTCGAGCAGCATCTGGACGGCGCCCTGTCATGGCTGATCGAGACCGTGGGGCTCGATGAGAATGCCGCCTTGCAAGTCCTGCAATACTTGAGCGCGGGACGCGCAGCCTTGGGTTGCCTGCCTACTTTCGACACGGTGGTCTTCGAGCGCTTCTTCGATGAATCCGGCGGCATGCAGCTGGTCATTCATTCGCCCTTCGGCAGCAGGGTGAATCGCGCCTGGGGATTATCCTTGCGCAAGCGCTTTTGCCGCACCTTCAATTTCGAATTGCAAGCGGCCGCCACGGAAGATCACATCGTGCTGTCGCTGACGCACGCGCATAGCTTCGAACTGGCAGAGGCCGCGCGCTACCTGAACTCCAATACGGTGCGACCGGTGCTGGTGCAGGCACTATGCGCCGCGCCGATGTTCGAAGTGCGATGGCGCTGGGATGCCGGCATTTCACTCGCGCTACCGCGCTTTCGCGGCGGCAAGAAAATTCCGCCGCAAATTGCCCGCATGAATGCCGAGGATCTATTGGCGTCGGTATTTCCGGACCAAGTGGCCTGTGCCGAGAATTTGCCCGGCGAAATCGAGATTCCCGATCATCCGCTGGTGCGGCAGACGATTCGCGACTGCCTGGAAGATGCCATGAACATCGAGCGCTTCGAGAGCGTGCTGCGCGGGCTGGAAAGCGGCGCCATCCGCGTGGTGGCTTGCGATCTGACCGAGCCCTCGCCGCTGGCCCTC
>JANYIY010000055.1 GCA_025358615.1 Gammaproteobacteria bacterium
CCTGCCGGCTGCTGCCCATTGGTCGCGCTGGCTCGACGGCATCGGCAGGTCTGACCTGCTGCGCCGCAACGGGCATTACGAGGTGGACTTCGGCAAACGGGGCAGTGCGGTCATGGCGGCTCAGGCTCGCCGGATGGCGCAACTCGGCGTTCGAACTCGCGAAGTCCCCGCCGCTGAGCTTCTGCCGTTGCAGCGCGCGGCACAGGCGCAGACCGCCGCCGGCCTATGGTTCGAGGATTCCGCGCATGTCATCGATCCGCTTGAAGCGGTGCGCGCCTTTGTGGCGGCCGCCGCAAACCACGGCGCCGAATTTCTGCAGGCGGATGTGCGCGCGCTGCGACCGCGCGGCGATGGGATGGAAATTCAGAGCGATCAGGTGCCCGGTAAGGCGCCGATGACGGTCGCCGCCGTGGTGGTGTGCGCCGGCATGGGGTCGCGGCCGCTGCTCGCGCCATTCGGTATGCATGCGCCGTTGCAGTCGATCCGCGGCTACCACATCGAACTTCCCGGGCAGCCGCCATTTCTGGATGCGCCGGTGGTGTACACACGCGAGCACACGCTCGTCACTCCGATGGCCGGGCGCTTGCGCGCCTCGAGCTTTATGGAATTCGCGGACGCAGACGCGGCCCCCGATCCACGCAAGCCCGCGCGCCTGCGCCGCACGGTGCGGGCGCTGGGATTCGCTTGCGAGTCCGACGGACCGAGCTGGGTGGGTGCGCGGCCGGTGTTGCCGGACTACTTGCCGGGCATCGGGCGCGCCCCGGGCGCTGCGCTGAAACTCTATTACGCCATAGGTCATCAGCACATCGGGCTCACGCTGGCGCCCATCACCGCAGAATTGATCGCCGATCTGGTTGCCGAGCGCACGCCGCGCCTGCCGATTGCGGCCTTTGACCTACAACGTTTCGGCGCACCCACCTCATGATCCGCTGCCGCTGCGCTGCCTGCGAATCACCGCAATTTCCTTGCCATTTCACAAACCACCGATGAAGGGCTCCGCCATGCATTCACTCTCTCCCTGGGCCTTGGCCGCGGTTTGCGCAACGATGTTGAATTTATGCGGCAATACGTCCAGGGCCGGCGAAGCCGACGCGCGCTTTCAAGCGATCTATACGGCCGAATGGAAGTGGCGCGACGAGCAGATCCCGGACGGCGAAGACTCGCAGAAGCCGGTTCAGGATCATCTGCCCAAAGTAGACCCGGCCAGCCAGGAAATGCGATTGCGCATGTGGCAGGACGTGCTGCAGAAGCTCGACTCCATACCGCGGACGCAACTGTCGGCTGCCGAGCAGCTGAACTACGACGTATACCGTCCCCAGATTCAAGTCCTGATCGCCAGTCAGAAGTTTCGCGACTATGAGATGCCCGCGAATGCGGACACCACCTTTTGGACGAATCTGGGCTACACGGCCCGGCGGCCCTACCGGACGGTGCGGGACTACCGCAACTGGATCGGACAGATGCAAGACATTCCGCGTTACTTTCATGAGCAAATCGACGAGATGCGCGCTGGATTGAAACGAGGATTTACGCCGCCGCAGGTGACCATGCAGGGGCGCGACGCCTCCATCACCGTCGTCACCGACGTCGCACCGCAGGCGAGCCTGTTTTATACCCCGTTTAAGGACATGCCGGGAATTCCTGAGGCCGAACAAGCCAGCCTGCGCGCGCAGGCGATCGGCGCCATCCGTGATTCCGTGCAGCCCGTGTACCGGGAACTGCTGAAGTTTATGCGCAACGAATACCTGCCGGGCACGCGTACCTCACTCGCGGCGTACGACCTGCCGGACGGCAAGGCCTTCTACCGTTCCAAGATTCTCGAGTTCACCACGCTGGATACGGATCCCGCCGCCATCCACACGTTCGGCGAAACGGAAGTCGCCAGACTCCACAGCCAAATGCTCGGCGTCATGAAGGAGACGGGCTTCACGGGGGATTTTCCTGCCTTCCTCAAGTTTCTACGTACCGATCCGCGCTTCTATGCCAAAACTCCGGAGGAACTGCTGATGCGCGCATCCTGGATCGCCAAGCGATTCGACGGCAAGGCCTCGCAATATTTTGGGCAGCTGCCGCGGGCACGGTTCGCCATCAAGCCGGTGCCGGATGATCTCGAGCCGTTTTACACGTCCGGGCGCGGCGGCCCCGGCCTGTACTTGGTCAACACCTATGATCTGCCGAGCCGTCCGCTCTACAACCTCACGGCACTGACTCTGCATGAGTCCGCGCCCGGTCATGCTTTCCAGATGTCCCTGGCGCTCGAACACAAGCAGCAACCCGAGTTCCGGCAGCACACCTATATTTCCGCCTTTGGCGAAGGCTGGGCTCTGTATTGCGAAATATTGGGCCTCGACATGGGGATGTACGAAACCCCCTACGACCGCTTCGGAATGCTCAACTACCAGATCTGGCGCGCCGCCCGTCTGGTGGTCGATACCGGAATTCACTCGCAGGGCTGGAGCCGCGACCGAGCGGTCACCTACTTCCGCGAGTACACCGCACTTCCGGAACATGAAATTCAGACCGAGATCGACCGATACATTGCCTGGCCGGCGCAAGCCCTGTCTTACTATCTCGGAGAAGACGCCATTCTCAAGGCTCGAGCCAAGGCGCAAAAGGCGCTCGGCACGAAATTCAATGTGCGCGCCTTCCACGATACGGTGCTGGAGTTGGGGTCCGTGCCCATCCCGGTGCTGATGGCGCGCGTCGATCGCTTCATCGCGGACGGCGGCCAGGGCCCCTACCCGGACGTGGAATGATATGAACGCGGGAACCATCGGCCTGATATCGACCATCGCGGCAGTTGGCGTTGCCTACATCGTCTGCTGGTGGGCGCTGGAGCGCACCCGCAGCCGCAAGGAATCCGTCCCGCCGGAGAAACTGGCCGCTTGGACCGAAGAACGTAGGGTGCGCTGGGCCGATCCGCTGGTCGGCTTCGTCACCAATTTCTTCGACACGCTGGGCATCGGCTCGTTCGCGCCCACCACCGCCTATTTCAAACTTCGCGCACGCATGCCGGATGAGCAGATTCCGGGTACTCTGAATGTCGGCCAAGCCCTGCCCTCGATGTCGCAGGCACTGATTTTCATCTCCATCGTGAGCGTGGACCTGGCCACTCTGTACAGCATGATAGCCGCCGCGGTTCTGGGCGCATGGACTGGAGTGGGCTGCGTGGCGCGGCTGTCGCGGCGCGCCATTCAACTGGGGATGGGAGGATCGCTGCTCTGTGCCGCGGTTCTGTTCTTTGCCAGCAATATGCACTGGATGCCCGGCGGCGGCGATGCCTTGGGATTGATGGGTATGCGGCTGATCGCGGCAGTGCTCATCAACGCCTTCCTCGGCGCCCTGATGATGCTCGGCGTTGGCCTGTACGCTCCCTGTCTGATTTTGGTGAGCTTGCTCGGCATGAGTCCGCT
>JANYIY010000070.1 GCA_025358615.1 Gammaproteobacteria bacterium
GAACGTGGCATCGGAGTGGGGTCTGAATGGCGAAGCCAATCACGTCGCCTATTGCGCCAGCAAGGGAGCCGTGATCCAAATCACCCGTTGCATGGCGCTGGATCATGCGCGCGACAATATCCGCGTCAATGCCGTGTGCCCCGGCGAGATTCATACGCGAATGGTCGATGATATTCTCGCCAAACGCGGCGGCGACCTTGCGCAGAATATTCGGCAACTGGCGTCGGGCATCCCGATGGGGCGCCTGGCGCATCCCACTGAAGTCGCGCGCTGTGTGCATTTTCTGGCATCTGATCTCGCGAGCTACGTCACCGGCGCCAATTTATGCGTCGATGGGGGTAACGACGCCACTGCCGGTCCTTACCCCTAGACGATGGGCGTCGCCCGCGGGCGCCTTGCCGTGCTCATAGGGCTTTGCGATCAACATGTAGAAGCCACCCAGCACAACCACGCCGATGGTGGTCACCAGCATGGAATAATTGCTGTACCAGGGATCGTTCGGACTGCGCGGCCAGAGGATGTTGACGATGGCGGCCAGGCCGTAAGCCAGCGCAATCAGGTTGATGCTCCAGCCCCAGTTACCGAGGGTGAAGGGGCCCGACGGACGCCAGCCCCTGGCTCTAGCAATCACTGCGGCAAGCACGATCATTTGGAAGGAAATATAAATTCCGACCGCGGCGAAGCTGATGATGATGGTGATGGCGTCTTGCAGCCAGAGGGCCGAGAGCGCGATCACCGCCGGTATCGCCCCCATGACGATGAGTGCCGTGGCGGGAACATGGTGCCCCGGGGACATGCGGCTCAAGTACTTGCTGCCAAAAATCATCTGATCGCGCGCATAGGCGAAAATCAAGCGGCTGGCGGCCGCCTGCAAACTCAGCAGGCAGGAAATGAAGGACACCAACACCACGACGATGACGGCGCGAAAGCCCGCTTCGCCCATGGCCGAACGCAGCAGAGTGACGATGGGATCCTTATCGGCGCCGGACATGACGGCGCCGATGTCGGGAATCGACAGCACGAAGGCCAGACAGATCCAAGTGGCGGCGGCGCCGCCGATGTAAATCGTCATGCGCATGGCTTTGGGGATCATGCGGCTGGCGTCGGGCGTCTCCTCGGCGACATCTCCGCAGGCTTCGAAGCCGTAGTAGCAAAACATGGCGGCCAGCGAGGAGGCGAAGAATGCCGGCCAGTAACTGCCGTTCGCGTGCACGAAGCTGGTGTCCAGCAAGATTTTGAGCGGATGATGACGGGCGAACAGCAAAAGATAGCCGCCAACCACGATGGCGCCGACCAGTTCGCACACGAAACCGAACATCGCAACCCGCGCCAGCAAGCGCGTGCCGCTGAGATTCAACAGGGTGGTGCAGGCGATCAGCACCAACGCGATGATGGTGGTGGCAATGGGCGTGCTGTCGACGCCGAATAACTGCGCGAGAAACGGTGCCACGCCGGTCGCCACTCCCGCCATGGTGCAGCACAGGGCCCAGGCGTAAACCCATCCCGCCATCCACGCCCAACGCTTGCCCATGAGCCGCCGTGCCCAGGGATACAGGCCACCGGAAATCGGGAACTGCGAGACGATTTCACCGAACACCAAGCTCACCGTGAACTGACCCAGGCCCACCAAGATATAGGTCCACCACATCGGCGGTCCGCCGGCGATGAAAGCGCTCGCAAATATGGTGTACACCCCGACCACGGGCGACAGATACGCAAATCCCAAGGAGAAGTTCTCCCACTTGGAGATGGTGCGATCGAAGTGGGATACATACCCCAAAGCTTTCAATTGCTCGGCGTCGTGATCGACGGCCGTCGCGGATTTATCGGTCACCGGGTTCCCCCTTGATATCTATCGAAATCGAGTGCGCGCCGCGCATGGACATCATCTCATGAGAATCGGGGGGCTCATGCCCCCCGATTCTCGCCATGACGGCCGATGCGCGCTCAAAACTTATATTGGAAGTCTATACCGAGTGTGCGCGGTTGATTGGTCGACACCCGTGTGATGGCGTAGGTCTGCCACGCGAACACCGTATTGTTGATGGTCAGCTTCGCTTCCTTGTTGGTGAGGTTGGTGCCGAAGAAGTAAGCGCCCCATGGGCCGCTGTTAACTCCCATACGCATATCCACCAAATTGTACGACGGCAGAATCTGCGGAAAGGCGGCTTGATCCCGCACCGGACCGACCAGTGAGCTGGACACGTTGAACAAGCCGTTCAGTGATTCCGTGATCGCCGGCTGATAGTTCAGCCCTATGGTTGCCGTATACCTCGGCACGGAGAGTACGCGTGTTCCGGGTGTTATGCCGGCGGCAATTGCATTCGACGAGGGATCGTTAATGACCGCCGTGTTGTAGGTGCCGGAAAAGTCGAGTGTGAGCCCCTTGGCAACCAAGGCCGAGGCCTCGAGTTCGGGTCCGTACGATTTGGCATTGCCGGCATTGGTATTGTACGGATAGCCACAGGTCAGCGAGATCACTTGCTGAATATCGCTCCATTTAATGTAGTAAAAGTCCGCGTTGACGGTAATTCGGCGATCGGCAAATTTTGCCTTTTCGCCGATTTCGAAGCTCAGCACGGAATCAGGCGTAAAACTCGGTTGCGAGGATACGGTGACCGCACCGGCGTTGCAGTTGTAGGCAAACGGATTGACCGCCAGCACCGCCGCGCTCGGCAGTGGAATGGGTAGATTGAAGCCGCCCGGCCGCGAGCCCTTGGCAACCGTGCCGTACACCGTCAGGTTTGGGGTGGGTTCATACGCAAGGTTGATCTTCGGCAGAACCGAATTGCCGCTGGCGCTCTGGTCCAGGATGGTGTGATCCTGGTTCACGGATGCCGTCCCGAGGCCGGCCTGATCGGCATGATTTTTGATGGAAAAGTGGAAGAAGCGTATGCCGGCGGTGAGCTTGAGCGCATCCGTGAACTTATACGTGCCCTCGCCGAAGATTGCGCTCTGCTTCAAGACATTTGGGTTGTTGTCGTTGAATACCTTGCCGTTGGGGTTGGCCGCCTGTGCGCTGGGGTAAGGGGGCTGCGTGGGATCGGGGTATCGCAAAACGCTGTTGGCCGGAACCGCGGACCCAATCGGACAGTAGCCGGCCACCGGGAACGTGGCATAGCCGCAGGTCAAAGCGGTCGCGAATCCGGGCTCTTGATTGTGAGTGATGTATCCCGAATCGAGCTTGGCGAAGTACAGGCCGCCGACCCATTGCAAGTTGCCCGTGCCGTTGGACGTCAGACGTAATTCCTCAGCGAACTGCTTGGTCGGATCTTCTTCGACGTAGAGGTTCTGGATGAAATCCGGAACGTAGGCGCCGTTGACCAGGTGAGTCAGGTTGTTGATATTTTGCAAAGCCTCGGTCGAGTCGGTCGACTGGAAGACGTAGCGCTGCCAGTAGCTGGTCGCCGATGTCAAGGTGGCCGGCCCGAAGTTGTATTCGGCCTTGATACTCGCCATTTTGAAGGAGTCATAGTAAGGCTCCGGCTGGTCGTAAGGCTGATACAGGGAAAGACCGCCCGGCGGGTCCTGGAAGTTGTTATAGCCGTCGGACTCGATGCGCTGATACATCAAGGTGGTGGTGATCGAAAACTGATCGGAGGGTTTGACGAGCAAAATGGCGCGCGCAGATATGAAGCGCTCGAGATTGGAGCCCTTGACGACTTTTTCCACAGGAGCGGCGGCGACGTCTCCGCGTTGGCAGTAGTAGGCACACAGAGGCGGCGCACCGGGGGTGCCTGCCTGCACCGTGGGGGAAGGAAACTCCCCCGGCGGAGCGATGACGCGGTCGATGAAACCGCTGATGTATTTTGCGGTCATCACGGTGCGCAAGGCTGCAATTTCGCCGAGCGGCAGGTTGAGCATGAGGCTGCCGCCTCCATTGGTGCTGCCGTGAGTCGTCTGCGATACCGTTACGTCGGTTGCACCCTCGAACAGCCCAAGCTTCGGTTGATTGGTAACCAGCTTGATTGTGCCGCCCATCGAGCCCGAGCCGTAAAGCGTGCCCTGCGGACCGCGCAGCGTCTCCACGTGGTTTAGATCGAAAAGATCGGCGTCGATCACCGTGCGCCCGTTGAGAGCAACAGCCGAGGCCGAGAGCGGTGTCTCGTCGATATAGAATCCGACCGTCGCCGCAGTCCCGCCGCCGGCCGAGAGACCTCGCATTTCGTACTCGGTCTGCCCGGGTCCTGCGGTGCGCAGCGAAATGCCCGGTACCTTGCCGACCAAGTCCTCCACCGACAAGATGTTCTCTTGCGCAAGATCGCCGGCGCTCAAGGCCGTGATGCTGATCGCCGTTGCCTGTACGGTCGAATCGCGCTTTTCGGCCGTGACGATGATCTCTTCCAATCCGGTATTACTTTCGGCCGGCGTGCTGCCCGCGGCGGCGGCCGAAGCCCAGCCAGTCAGGGCCATGGCGCACATAAGGGCTGAGATCATGGACGCGCCCACACCTAAGCGCACGTCCGTTGTACACAACACTTTATTCATGTCCGAATCTCCCCGTAGTCAAGCAAGACGAGTGCGCGGCGCCGACGGCTGCGGAAAAATATCGGCCGATTTCATCCCTTCGCGCTTATTAGTGATCTCCTGGCGATCTATATACTCAATTCGTAACATAGGGTTTACTGACACGCAAGTTTATTGCGCAGCAGATATGAACATGATTGATTCCAGTGTTGCTGAAATGTTGCAATCGGCCTGCAGCAATGGTTGATCGCACCATGCCACCCGCATCCCTGCGTTGGAGCCTGGCGGCAGTCTTTTCCAGTTGTTTGGGAGTCGGGCTGATCTTCGGCTTTCAGCCGCCGCTGATTGCGCTTTCGCTTAGCCGGCTGGGTTATTCGAGCTTCGCCATCGGCGCGGTCACCGCCGCCAGCTTGATCGCGGTCATTCTGTGCGGACCGTTTTATCCCCGAATCATCGCGCGCCTTGGGTTGAAGCGCTGCATTGTGGCCGGCATCATCGTTGCCGCCGCTTTGCTGCTGCTGATGCCGCTTTGGCCCAGCGTTGCGGTGTGGTTGGTGTTGAGATTCCTTGCCGGCTGTGCGCTCGGAGTGGTGTGGATCGCCAGCGAGGTTTGGATGAACAGCGCCAGCGGCACTGAATCGCGCGGCACGGTCATGGGGGTCTACGGAACGGTATTTTCGATCGGCATCGTTGCAGGACCCGTTCTGTTGGAGTTCACCGGAACTCAAGGGGCGGCGCCGTTCGCGATCGGGGCGGCCTGCCTGATCCTGACCCTGTTGCCGCTCGCGGTATTGCCACAGATGACGAGCGTTGCGCAGGAGTTCAGACCGCTAGGCGCTCTATCGGGAGCGCTGCAAGCGGCGCCCGTCGTGATGCTGGCGGCTTTGGTCGCCGGTCTGGTCGAATCCGCGGATCTGACTTTATTGCCGCTGTACGGCCTGCAGTCGGGGCTGGATGAGCGGGCGGCGCTGCTGTTGGTGGCCGTGTTCATGGCAGGCAATGTGGTATTGCAAGTGCCGATCGGCTTGCTCGCCGATCGCTATGGACGGCGGACATTACTGGCCATTTGCGCGCTGACCAGTTGTATCGGACCGCTGCTGCTGCAACGCTGTCTGGAAACACCGCTGCTGCTGTGGCCGCTGTTGTTCCTTTGGGGCGGCACTCTGTATGCGTTCTACAGCCAGGGCGTGGCCTTGCTCGGTGAAGCATTTGCGGTGGCCGACCTTCCCAGCGCCAATACCCTATTCGTGATGGTGTACTGCTGCGGCGGTGTGATCGGCCCGAGCGCGGGCGGCCTTGTCATGGACCAGTGGCCCATGTGGGGACTGCCTGTGCTGCTGAGCGCCGCGGCATTTCTGATGCTGGGGGGCTTGCTGCTCGGCGCCGCGAGGCGGCGGCGGCGCGCATGAGCGCGCGTTTTTACCGGTCAATTCGCCGCAACCGAAGCCGCCAGAAAACTCTTCATATGTGCGAATTCCGGTCGCGCCGACGCTGAGCCGTTGTCCGTTGCCTGTAGCAGACCGGTGTAGTAGTCCTTTGCCAGCGCCTTGTTACCCGACGCCTCGGCGGCCATGCCGGCATTGAACAGTCCATTGAAGCGATTCGGGCTGAGTTTGAGGGCCAGTACGTATTCAGCGAGCGCCTGCTGCGGCTGACCCAACTCCAGCAAAATATCGGCCAGCATTTCGCGCGCCGCAATATCCACCTCACCCTGGCCTACCTTGTCCTGCAGGTCCGCGCTGTCGCGCATGTGGGAGAGCGCCTGCGCCGAGTCGCCTTGGGCGAAGGCGACCCAGGCCAGCATTTCGCCACGCTCGATCTGGGTGGCGGTGGAGTCGGCGATATAGGCATGATTTCCCAGGCGTACCTGCTGCATCAGCAAGTCGTATTCGCCGAGCGCGGCCGTCGCCTGCTGGGCCTGGCGCAGATGCCCCGCGGCGATGGTGTGGGCCCAATACGTCATAGCGTGGGTTTCCGGGCGGGCCCCCGGCGCCGTCTTGAGGGCGGCCGCGGCCTGCCAATCGCGCATCTCGAGGGCAAAGAACATGGGTAGCTTGGTGCGGTAATACGGAAACATTCCCACCATGTAGCGATCGCCCATCTCCGGCATGCTCTCGAAGTGAGTGAGCGCTGCGGCCGAATGGCCGATGACTGCTTTAGCCTTCGCGTCCTGAGCGATCTGTAAATAGGCATACAAAAGGAAATCGTCCGAATGGAATTGATCCATGGCGCCGTGCTCATGATGCAGTTCCGCTGCCTCCGAGGCAGCCACAGAGCCCGCGTTGGAATCGATGTCGGCCTGCCACATGCCTAAGCGCGCAAAAATATGGCCGGGCATGTGCACCGCATGCGGTCCCGAAGGGGCGATCTCGCCATAATGCTTGGCGGCAGCCAGTCCTTGGGGCGCGAGCGACGGAGTATCGCAGGCATGGATGATGTAGTGCACTACTCCGGGGTGGTCGGGATACTTTGCGAACAAGGGAGTGAGCACCGCCATGGCGCCATGCGCCCCGGACAGGCTGGTGTCGTCCGGCGCTTCGGCCGCCAGTAGCGACAGGGCGTAAAACGTGCCCGCGTCGACGTCGTGCGGATAACGGCCGTAAAGCTTGGCCATGGCTGCGGCATAGGCTTCAATGCGGGCTTGGTAGCCGCGCTTATCCGGCTTGAAGAACCCGCCAAGCGCTGCGACGTATTCGCGCTCGCGCGCGGTCTTCGCAGGCTGTGCCTGCGCCGCCTTCAGCTGCGTCCAGCCGAGCGCCATCGTATGGTCATCGGGACGATCCCAGATCTGATGGAGCACGCTCATGGCGATTCCCCAGTGCGCCATGGCACAGCGCGGGTCGGCCTGCAATATTTTCTCGAATTGCGGGCGCGCCTCCTCGTACCAGAAGTCGTGCAACAGCGCGACGCCGCGGCTGAATTCCGCGCGCACCGACGGTGCACAGGAGACCGCGAAGGACACCTGTCCCAGCCGCTCGCCGGGATACGCTTCGGCGTGGCCGGCCGAGTCGTCGGCTACCAAGTGAGCGCTTGCCGCGTGGGCGGTGAGGGTGACGGCACTGAGGGTGAGTGCACTGAGGGCGGGAATGAGCTGAGTACGTGTTTTCATAGTCCACAATTATAGGGCCGAAACCTGTGCCAAGAAGATCGAACGAAACTGCACGACCCACCGTACGTCGGGTTTGTTGATGCCCATGCCGAAGGTGACTCCAAGATACTGGCGTTGGAGCTGTTGCGGGAATTCTGACGGCCGGCTACGCCCCTACAATTCAGGAATCTATCTCTCTCGACTGTAATTGTGCGCAGCCGAGCCTGCTCTAGAATTTGGCCCGGAAACCCCCGTACCAGAACACCCCGATTACATCGTAGCTGTCGGCGGCGGTACTGGTGCCGGTAACATCGGAGGCCATGCCGCTCGGCAGATAGGGTGGTTTCTTGTTGAACGCGTTGTTGGCGCCCAGGTAGGCCTGCAATTTTGAATTGTCGCCAAACGCGAAGTTGTAGCGCGCCTGGAAGTCGTTGTAGAAATACGCCGGTACATCATTGAGCGGCGCATAAACGATGCCATTGGCGACCGTTGTATCCTGAATTTTACCCAGGAAATTCAGCTTCCAGGTGAACTCGAACGGGCCGATGCCGTAGTTGGTCATCAACGTCGCACGATCTTTGAAGCCCGCACCCAAGCGGCCGCCGGAGTTCAGCTGCCCGAGGTCGACTTCGGTGGGCGCGCCCGGAACGGCTTGCTCGAGTTTCATCTGATGGGTTTCGAGGAGGCTGACATCTGCGTGCCCCGCAGCGCCCATGTCCCAGTTGTAATGCACCTCGGTATCCACGCCTTCGGAGCGGATGTAGCCGACATTGAGGTTCAGCTGGAACAGCTCCGTGATTTTGCCGGAGGGGCCATTGCGCACCACGTTGTTGCAGAACGTGGAGTCCGACGTGCTCAAGCAGTCTTGAATGGAGGTCTGGAAATTGATCGCGGCAACCGCGCCCTGCACGTTGACGTCAAAGTAATCGACGCTCAAGGACAGACGCGGAACAAACGTCGGTGTCAGTACGAAACCGAAGGTCTTGGTCTTGGATTTTTCGGGCTTCAGATCGGGATTGGATCCGACCAGACCAAAGATCTGCTGATAGTCGAGGGGGGTATAGGTAAATGAACCGTTCTTCGTAATGGCGGCAGCCACGCCCGGAATGGCGCGACAGGCCGTAGCAACCTGTCCGGCGGTGGTCGCGGTCACGCCATCGCAAGGATCGGTCAGGCCGGGCGGGAACGTTTGCGCCTGCCCGCCAAAGAGCTCGCCGACATTGGGTGCGCGCACCGCACGCGAGTACACGCCGCGAAAGCGAATATCGGAAGTGGCTGCCCAGTTCAATCCGACCTTCCACGTGTTGGTGTTGCCGGAGGTGTCGTAGTGCGCTTCGCGGAAAGCCGCATCCAGAGCCAGCGACTTGACGAAAGGCAGATCCTTCAACAGCGGCGCCTCGACTTCGGCGAATGCTTCCTTGACGCTGATGCTGCCCTTGACGTTCGGCAGTGCGTTGCTGGCGTTGAGCCCCGCGTTGGTCAGTGGATCAAAAATTTCCGAACTCGAGTCCTTGCGGAACTCGGTGCCGACGACCAGGGCGAGCTTGCCGGCGGGCAGCTGGGCCAAGCTGCCGGCGACGTAGGCATTGCTGACCTGTTCCTGGACAGCCACGTCGCGGGTAATCGTGGCCGCAACATAAGCGCCGGCGGCCGGGCTGATGCTATTGATGCCGAAGATGTCGATCGGCACGCAGCCTGCGGCGACCGCCACGGGATCGGCGCACACGATCTTGCCGCTGACCGGGTCGACCACCGAGTTCAACGCCTGCTGGAAGTTGAGCGTATTGACCGCGCCATGGCTGATTTGCTGGTCGGTGGTGCGCCCGTAGGTATACGAGGCATCGTATTTCCAGTCGCCGAACGGCAGGTCGCCGTTGACGCCAAGCACCACGCGATAAGTCTGGCGAGTGGCGTCGTTGCCGCGATCGGCAATATCGGTCAGGCGGCGTCGGAACGTGATGTTGTTGATGCAATCGTAGGCGGGATTCGTGGCCAAAGAGCCGACGCAATTCGCGCCGGTGGTATTCCAGGCGTTGATTTCGCTCACGATCGGTGCCAGGGCCGGCAGAGTCTGCAAGTAGGCATTGCTGACCGGCATGCCGATGGGATCGCCATTCGCATCGGTTGCTTGCCCGTACACCGCGTTGACGCCGTTGGCGGCGAGCGGCGTGGGTTCGATTTGCGAATGCGTGTTGGTATCGGAAAAAGTCGTTTCTGCGTACAGGTGATGTTGATCCGTCAAGTCCCAGTTCAGGGTGGAGGCAATCAGGGTGCGGTCTACAGGCACTGTGATGCGGCGATCTGCGCTGCGATTAAAACCTGGGCCTAAGTTTTGATTGATGAGCGAACCATCGGGGTTCAACGAAAAGGCGCCAAAAGGTGTAGTGGGGCTGTTGCCGAAACCGCCGGCCGAGCTGTTGAAGAAATAGTTGCCCTGCGGGATATAGGAGCTGAATTGCGGATTGGTGATCCCGTTCGGCGTTACCGAAACATCGGTGTTAGTGGCCGAGCGCGCTGACGAACGCAGACCCTGTTCCTTGTCGTGAGTAATGCTTAGCATGAAGTGCCCGCGACTGTCGCCGAGCGAGCTGCCGAAGGTCAGGCCGCCTAAGTAGGTGGAGGCGTCGTTGTAGCCCGACTGGCCATACTGGCCATGCAGTAACAGGCCCTGCAGATCTTTCTTGTAGATGATGTTAACGGCGCCAGCCACCGCATCCGAGCCGTAAATGGCCGAGGCGCCGCCCGTGAGGACTTCAACGCGATCGATGAAGTCGGTCGGAATCGTATTGAGGTCGACGATGCTGCTGCCCGAAATGCCCGGGGTCATGCGGCGGCCGTTTACCAGCACCAAGGTGCGCTGGTCACCGAGATTGCGCAAGTTGACGGTGTTGACGCCCGAATCGGAAGTGAGAAAGTTGCTATTCGCAGAACTTAGCAGCGAGGTGCCGACCGAGGGCAAATCGCGCAGCACATCGGCGACGTTGACCGTTCCCACATTCTCGATGGCCGCAGTGGTCACTATGGTGGTCGGGGCGAAGGATCCCAGGTCCGGCGTGGCAATGCGCGATCCGGTTACCACTACTTCTTGCAGCGCTTCGGTATCCGCCGCAGCGGCGGCGTGTCCTAAACTTGTAACGGCGGCGTTGGCAGCGAGGCTGAGCGCTAACTTATGCGTCAATTTCATTTTCTTGATCTCCCTATCATTTGATTTGATCCAATCGCCGGTGCACAGCCCGTCCATCGTTAAAGTAACGTGCAGGCAGCGACACCAATTGAACTTAGTGTGGAGGATGCCCCTCCCGCCCGTCCGACGCAATATTTCGGGCTCGTTGCTTTTTAGCCACATGGCCCACGGCTGCAGACAGGCGCGTCGTGGCGACATGCCCCACGCCTGGTGCTTGGCGTTGTGGTAGCGCGCAATGTCTTCGGTGAGAAATCCGCACAGGTCCGCCATCGTCAGCGCGGCGGTGTTCCTTGCCGTCCTTCTTGCGAGTGGTGGCGCGCAAAGGTTAGGGGGCGCATTCGACGGCACGTGCAGCGTTTTGTTGCGCCGAAACGCGGCCGCGGCCGATCGCAAATTCAGCGCGCCGCGCTTACAGCTTCACCATCACATGCCGCGGCACGGTGTAGTCCTCGAGTGCATAGGCCGACAGATCCTTGCCGTAACCGGAACGCTTGAAGCCGCCGTGCGGCATTTCGCTCACCAGCATGAAGTGCGTGTTGATCCAGGTGCAGCCATACTGCAATCTCGCGGCCACGCTCATGGCCTTGCCCACATCCTGAGTCCAGACGGACGAGGCCAACCCGTATTCAGAATCATTGGCCCAGGCGACCGCGTCGTCGGCGTCCGTGAAGCGGGTCACCGAGACCACGGGCCCGAACACCTCGCGCTGCACGATTTCATCGGACTGCCGGGTGCCGGCGATCACGGTGGGCTCGAAGAAAAAGCCGCTTCCGGCGCGGACCTTGCCGCCGGCGGTGATTTCGACATGCTTGGTCGCCGCCGCGCGCTCGACGAAACCCGCAACGCGGGCACGCTGCTGTTCGGAAATCAGCGGCCCCATTTCCACTCCGGCCTCGCTTTGCGTGCCCACTTTCAACGAGCGCACCGCATCGCTCAAGTTCGCCACCAATTTGTCGTAGATCTTGGCGCCTGCGTACAGCCTGCAGGCCGCGGTGCAGTCTTGGCCGGCGTTGTAGAAGCCGAAAGTCCGCACTCCGGAGACCACGGCGTCGAGATCGGCATCGTCGAATACGATCACCGGTGCCTTGCCGCCGAGCTCCAGATGGGTGCGCTTGAGATTGCCGGCCGCGGCGGCCAGAATCTTCTGGCCGGTGGACACATCCCCGGTGAGCGAGACCATGCGCACGCGCGGATGCGACACCAGCGGCGCGCCGACGCTTTCACCGCGGCCGCAGATGATGTTGATCACTCCCTTGGGAAAGATTTCGGCGAGCAGCTGCGCCAATTTCAACGCCGTCAACGGCGTCTGCTCGGAGGGCTTCAACACCACGGTGTTACCCGCGGCGAGGGCGGGCGCCAATTTCCAGGCCGCCATCATCAGGGGATAATTCCACGGCGCGATCGAGGCGATGACGCCGACCGGATCGCGGCGAATCATGCTGGTATAGCCGGGCAGGTACTCGCCCGCCAGGGCACCATGCTGCACGCGTGCCGCGCCGGCAAAGAAGCGAAACACATCGGCGATGGCCGGAATCTCATCATTGAGCGCCGCGGCCAGCGGTTTGCCGGTATTGTCGGATTCCAATTTGGCGAAAGCTGCGCCGTCCGCTTCGATGCGATCGGCGAGTTTGAGCAGCAGCGTGGCGCGATCCTTGGGTACGGTTTGCGCCCATGCCGCCGCCGCCTTGTCCGCCGCGGCGACCGCCGCATTCACTTGTTGCGCACTGGCCTCTGCAACTTCGGCAATGCTGCGCCCGGTCGCCGGATCCAGGATGCGCTCGACGGGGCCTTCGCCCGCGACCAGCACGCCGTCGATCAATAGTTTGGTTTGCATCAGCCCACCGCCGTGCGTTTTTTCTTGTTTACGTCGTCGAAGGGCAGAGTATGCGCCGTCGCCGGACCTTTGACGTTCTTGCCGCGAATGCTGAGCTTCGTGCCAGGCATGGCGGCGGGAACATCGAGGCGTGCGATGGCCATGGATTTGCCTGTCAACGTCGACACCATGGCGCAGGTGATCACACCCACCTTCTTGTCGCCCAGGTACACGAGATCGCCCATGTCGGCGGGCGTCTTGCCCTCCACCAGCAGCCCAAAGATCTTGAAGCGCTCCTTGCCTTTCAGCCGGGCGTGCGCATCGGCGCCGTTGAAGTCGTTCTTGCCCGGGCTCACGGTGAAATCCAACCCAAGTTCCCAGAGGCTGTCGCCCGGTGGATCCTTGTCAAAAGGATACATCTGGGACATGTCGTAGGGATAGAAAAGCAGAGAGCTCTCCACGCGCAAGTAATCCAGGGTGGTGAAACAGGTGGGAATAATGCCCATCGGCTTGCCTTCACTCAAGATCGTGTCCCAGATCACAGCGGCATCCTCGCCTTTGCAGAAGATCTCATAGCCGCGTTCGCCGGTGTAACCGGTGCGCGAAATCGTTACGGCGCGGCCGAACAAGGTCGCCGGCGTGTGATGAAAATACTTGAGATCGCGGATGCCGGGGACATGCTTGGCGAGAAAATCCAGCGCCACCGGGCCTTGCAGCGACAGATCGTGCAGGTCATCGTCGACGATCATTGCGGCGTTGCGGCCGACCACATACTTCGTCAAGGTTTCATGGCCGGCGCCGCTGCCGTGCACCACCATCCAGGAATTCGGTCCCAGGCGGTACAGGATGCAGTCTTCGATGAAGAATCCCGCATCGTTCACCATGCAGGCGTAGGCGGACTTTCCCGGATAGATCTTGGTGACATCGCGCGTCGTCGCATAATTCAAAATGGCCGAAGCATGCGGTCCGACGAGATACAGCTTCTTCAGACCCGACACGTCCATCAGGCCGGCCTTGGTGCGGATGGCCACATGATCCTGGGCCACGTCCTTTGCGTAGGTCCACGCCGTGCCCATGCCGTTCCAATCCTCGAGTTTCGATCCCAGTGCTCGGTGCCGATCGGCCAGGACCGAGGTTCGCCAGCTAAGTGCCATATTTGCCTCCAAAGTAGATCAAATGTCTGTGCCGTCGCGGCCGATGTCTATTCCGAAGCGGTGCCGGGAGTGGTGGGGGAACCGTCATCGAAGGGCGCGAGCCACGCCACCGCCGCCTCTCGATAACGCGTCAGTCCTTTGTAGTCGATCAGCGCGGGGTGCAAATGGCGCAACACCCGGTGTACACGACGCGCCCATTTGGGAACGGTGGCAAGTTCGCGCAGGCTGATCAGGTAGCAGCGAATACCGAACACGACGGCGTTGCTGCGCGGCAGCCGCCACAGACCTTGCAGCTCCACGCGCAGATGCACGCGATCGCCGGCGTTCTGCGCCGTAACCGAGGCGCGGTCCGGTCCCCAGAACGGATAGTTCTCCGGCGACGTGTCGAGGCGCGGGTTGATGGTCATGGTCCAATTCAGGCGGCGCACCGGGGCGCCCAAGCGCAGATTAAGCAGAAATTTCAGCGCCCGGTCGAAAACTTGCAGCTCGTGGGCCAGCGGCACCGGGCCATGCCATTCCTTGAAGGTCATGCCCATGTCGAAATCCAGTGACCAATCGGCCTGGGTCGTCACCATGCCGGCCTCGGTCCACAAATCTCCCTCGCGCTGATCCATGACCACGAAATCACCCTGCGCCTGGCGGGTGATGTAGTCGAGAGGCTCCCGCGGCAGCGAGGCGGCATCGCCGAAGGTGAAATGCTGATCGATTTCCAGGGGACGATTGATCCAATGCCAGCGATTTCCCTGCTTGGCAAGCGAGAAGTGCTCCGGATAGTCGCGGGCCAAGGAATCCATGATCAATTCCATGCAATCCCATTGAGAACTCATCATGTGCGGCAGGGCCTGGTAGCGCAGCGGTTCGGCGGCGAGCACGATGGCTCGCTCGCGGCATTCCGCGACATAGTGCTCGTCGACGTCGAAGGCAAACTCCGTGACCGATCCTGCGGGTCCCGGCATATGCGGCTCGATGTTCACCGAATACATGTAGTTGTCCTCGGGAAAGGGCAACGGAAAACGCCGAATAGCCTGCGGACTATTGGCGTAGGTGAAGTCGTCGCGAAAGGTTTCGTGTGGTTTGAACACTGCGCTCATTTTAGGCCCTCCGGGCCAACCTTCAACGGGGTCGTGACGACCCCGCCCTTGAGGCGGCGCGAGGCGCGCCGAGTAAGATCGTGTTCATTTGCCATGCACAATTCCTACAGGTCCAGCACCAGGCGCTTGCCGTGTGCCCGCGATACACAGGGCATGATGCTCTTGCCTTTGGCCTTGTCCGCGTCCGAGAGAAAATGATCGTTATGCACCAGCTCGCCGTCGAGCTCCAGCACTTTTGTATGACAGAAGCCGCAGACGCCGCCACGGCAAAGATAGGGTACTTCCACGCCGGCGGCCTCGATGCTCTCGAGCAGGCTTTGATCGGGCGGCACATGCACGCTTATTTTCGAGCGCGCCAGGAACACCTCGAAGGCATCGCCTACCGGAGGCGCGCTGAATTGCTCCCAATGAACGTGGCTGTCGGGCCAGCCGCAGGCCTTGGCGGTGGCGATGACGTGATTGATCATGCCGGCGGGGCCGCACACGTACACGTGAGTGCCCAGCGGCTGGGTCGCCAGCAGTGTCTCGAACGGGATGAGCTGCCCTTCACTGTCGTAGTACATGTGAAGCCGCTCGCCCTCGCGGCGCTGCAGGCGCTCGAGGAATGCGGCGTGCTCGGAGGAGCGGACCGAATAATGCATCTGGTAGGGTATGCCGCCGCCGTGCAGGTCCTCGAGCTGCGCGAGAAAGGGTGTGATGCCGATCCCGCCGGCGATCAACACATGCTTGCGCGCGATCTTATCGAGACCGAATAGATTCACCGGATGCGCAATTTCCAGGCGGCTGCCGACTTTGACCGAGTCGTGCATGAAGTGCGAGCCGCCGCGGCTTTCTTCCATGCGCCGCACGCCGATCTCATAGCTGTCCAATTGCAGCGGCGAACCGAGCAAGGAGTACGGATTCTTGTGCAGGCGGGCGGTGCCTTGCATGACGACGATGATGTGCGAGCCGCCGGAAAAAACCGGCAGGCTGCCGCCGCCTACGGGGGCGAGCTTGAAGTGTTTGATCAGCGGCGTGATCTGCTCGATGCCGATGACCTCGACCGCGATGGTTTGAGCAGCATCGCTCACAGGAAAACCTCCTTGAGGAGCGGTAACTCGCCCGGCGCTTCGGCGTCCACCATGACGCCCATGTACGCCGCCAGGCGCCGCGAATAGTGATCGCGCACCAGCAACCATCGCTCGCAGCCCACGCAGCGCACGATATTGGTCCGCACCTCTTCGGTCGTGGCCCGACAATGAATACAGTAGATGCGCCGCGCCAAGCTGCCGCATTCTTCGGCGCGAATCTCATCCTTATTGAGATTGAATTCGAGTGCGATTTTCATGACGAGGCCAATGAAGCTCTCGGGCCCCGCCACGTATAGGCGGGTGCCCATCAAGGACTGTGCAAGTACCTGCCTGAAGCTCTCGAGCAGGGCAGGCGTGCCGGCGAATATCTGCACATCGCTGACTGCTGCCGTCTTGAACTGTTCGGCTTCCGCACCGGGCACGTATAGTACCCGCGTGTATTTCAATGAGGCCTCCGAGGCGGCGCGCATTTCTGCAATCACCCGCAGCAGCGGGGCGGCGCCCACCCCCATCCCGAGCATCAAATGATAGCGGCCGCGAATGTCCGCCTGCAGCGGTGCATACACGGGTTTGCTCTTGATGCCGGTGACGAGCATGAGGCTCAGTACACCGCGAGCCGATGCGTGACGGCGACCACGGCTATCCCTACGGCCAGTACCACATAAGGCCAGTAGCCGGCGCGCTTGACGATGCGTTCACCATCCACCATTTCCAAGTCATCCGCCATTTCACGCGGGAAGACGCCCTTATCCTGAATGTAGTGGCGGTAGACGAACACCGGCACGATGAGTGCGGCGAAGAACAGGCCGGTCTTCAGGGTGCCTGCGCCATAAACGTCCGCGCCGAATCCCATGAAGGCGAGATTCACGAATGACAGGAAAGCGCCGGCCGCGAGAATCCAAGTCGACGCGCGCCACGGCCGCTCCTGTCGCGGCCGGTCCAGCCGATGAATCCAGCCGGCGTTCAAATTCAGGAAGTTGAAAATCAGGTAGCCGACATTGGCGGCGCCGATGATGAACACCGAATCGGACAGGAGCAGCAGCAGCAGGTTGAACCCTAAGTTGGTGAGCATGGCGTTGGTCGGTGCCCCATGGGTATTGACCTTGGCCAGGTACTTGGGCAGCCAGCCGTCGAGCGAGGCTTGATACAGAGTGCGTGAAGAACCGGCCATGGAGGTCATCAGCGACAACACCAGCGCGAGAATCAACATGATGACGACGATCACGCCGACGAGCTGGCCGGCGTGCACCATCTTGGCCATGACGGCCGCGACGCCCATGCCGCTGTAAATATCCGGCGCCAACATGCCGCTGTAGACGGCGGCGATGGTGATATTGCCGGCGGCATCGATAACCGCCGGCTGCATCAGAGTGCCCAACCCAAGATAGCCTTGGAGGGCAAAGGGCACCAGGGTGTACACGACCACGCAGAGCAATCCGGAATAGAAAATCGCCTTGAAGGTATCGGTCTTGGGGTTCTTGAATTCTCCCGTATAGCACACCGCGGTTTCGAATCCGTAAGTGGACCAGGCGGCGAGGAACATTCCCGCCGCAAACACAGTAATGCCCGGCATGTTCCAAGTGCCGTCGGTGACCCGGCCCAGCGCGTCGTGTGCCAGCGGGGCGAGCGGGAAGAAATTCGCCTTGACGATATCGCCCGTCAACAGCGGCACGATGCCGATGAGCAGGAGCGGGATCATCGCCGAAATCCCCAGGATCTTCGTGGTATTCGCCGAGCGCAGGATGCCGCCGTCCTGAATGATTTTCACCGCCAGCAAGATGACGGCGCCCAGCACGAAGACGGCGTTGATGCGCAAGCTCAAGCCGGTTTTGAGATGGCCGAGATCGAGCAGAGTTATCTGCCAGGTATTGATCAGCGCATCCGGCGCGAACAGGCCGGTCAATATATAGCCCGCCGCCAGCGCCGAGCCCGTGGCTTGCACCGGGGACCAGGCAAACCAATTGCACCAGACGGAAATGGGCGCAACGAGTTTGCCGTACCTCACCCAAGCCATGGCCCCGTAAATCGATGTGCCGCCCGCCTTATTGGGAAACAGTCCGGCAATTTCCGCATAGGTGAAGGATTGAATGAAGCCCATGGCGATCGATGCCGTCCAAATGACCCAGGACAGCTTGCCCACCGTCGCCGCAACCGCGCCGATGGAGAACAGCACCAAGGGCGGCACGCCGCTGGCGACCCAGAAGGCTCCGGTCCAATCGATGCCGCGTTCGAGGCCCTTGGCGCCGGTATCCTCCGCGACAACTTCAGCTGTAACGCTCATGTTATGCGCTGCGCGCAGGGTTCAACGGGATCGCGGCGATCCCGTCCAAGAGGATTCGAGAGTGTGTATTTAAAAATGGGTGCGTAACTGTTCGGCGATTTCAAAGATGTCTCCCACGATTCCGTACTTTGCCACTCCAAAGATCGAGGCTTCGGCATCGGTATTGACGGCAACGATGGTGCTGACGTGCTTCATACCGGCGAGATGCTGAATGGCGCCGGAAACGCCCATGGCGATGTACAGCTTGCAGGCGCCAGCCGTCTTGCCGGACTGACCGACTTGGCGGCTCTTGGGCAGCCAGCCCGCGTCGGCAATGGGCCGCGAGCAACCCAAGGTGGCGCCGATGGCGTCCGCCAATTCGCGAAACTGCGGCACCTTGGCCTCTTCGCCGATGCCGCGGCCAATGGTCAAGATGAATTCGGCCGCCGTCATGTCGACATCATCGCCGGCGCTCAATTCGATGAATTCGCGGCCGGTCGAGCGGCTCTTGCCCTCGGGCGCGTCGAATACCGTGACCTTTGGCGTGGCGGTCGATTCCGGGGCTTTGAATACATTGCCGCGAATCGCCAGCAGCACCGTGCTGCGGCCGGGGAAGTCCACTTCGACATTGACCTTCTGTCCGTAGCCGCCGCGCGTGGCGACGAGCTCGCCGTCGATGCGCCGCGCGTCGAACACATCGGTGGCGAAGCCCAACCCCAGGCGAGCTGCGAGCGCCGCCGCATAGCCGAACGAATCGACGCTGTGCGCGACCAGGATCACGTCCGGTGCGCGCTGCGCAATCAACGCGCCTACCGCGGACTCGAAAGTGTCCGTATCGAATTCGGCAGCAGGGGTTGTCACCGTCAGAATTTCATCGACTCCCGCCATGCTCAATGGGCCGACGAAGCGCTGCGGAGAGTCGCTGAGAACGGCGACTGCCACCTCCTCGCCGGCACGGCGCAGTCCCTGCGCGGCGCTCACCAGTTCCAGCGAAACAGGCCGCAGTTCTCCGCGGCGCTGCTCGGCTATCACCAGAATGCCGCTCATGCCGCAGCTCCCTTGAATTCCTTGATGATCTCGGCAAGGCGCGCGGCTTGCTGCGCCACGTCGCCTGCAATCAGCTGCGCGCGCCCCTTGTCGGGAACATACATGCGGCGCACCCGCGACAGGGATCCTGCTTCACCTACGTCCGCTGACCCTAAGCCCAGGTCCGCCAAGGATAAAACTTCGATGGGTTTCGCCGCGGCCTGCTTGATGCTGCGCAGCGATGCGTAGCGCGGCGTATTGATTCCGAGCTGAATGGTCAACACCGCAGGGCATTGAATCTCAACCTCATGCAACAGTCCGCCCTCCAGTTCGCGCCGAAAAACCGCCGACTTGGCGCCGGGCGCGTAGCTCAGGTTGCTCACCACCGCCGCATGCGGCCAGCCCAGAAACGCCGCCGTAGCAATGCCGGTGGACGCAAATGATTGATCCGAGGATTGCACTCCGGCGAACAGCATGTCCGGCGCCTCGCGCTTGGCCACCGCGGCGAGCACGCGCGCAATGGCGATGGAATCGGAGCCTTCGATGGCCGCGTCCCAAACTCGCAGCGCCCGGTCTGCGCCCTTCGCCAGGCACTTGCGCAGCGACTCATCGACTTCATCGGCGCCCACCGAGACCACCACCACCTCCACGGGCGCGGGGGCGGGCGCGGGCGCGGGCGGAGCCTCCTTGATCTTCACGGCTTCTTCCAAGGAGAAGTCGTCCCACTCGTTCAAATCGCGAAGCAAAAAATCCGGCTCGACGTCGCGCCCGTCGTCACGCATTTCGAAGTCTTCATCGAGCGCTGCGACTTGCTTCACGGCCACCAGAATCTTCATGCGGCCACCTCGTCGGTGCGACGCGCAGGAACGGCTTCGCGAATCAGTTCAATCAATTCTTTGACCACGAATTTGCCCTCGTTGCCGGTGGTTTTGAGCGCATCCTCGAACATGGTGAGATCCTTGGGGCAGCTCACCACATACACTTCGAGCCCCGCTATGGACGCCGCTTCTTTCATGCGATTCTGCGCCGGTTTCTCCGCGCCCACCGGGTCCGGGACCCATATTCTGCCGCCGCCGGCGCCGCAACAGAAGGAGTTTGCCTTGCAGCGCCCCATCTCGACCAGCTCGCAGCCGAGCAATGCCAACAGGTCGCGCGGCGCATCGTAACCCTTGTTGAAGCGCCCCAAGTGGCATGGGTCGTGGAAGGTCACCCGGTATTTCAATGGATTGGTGACCTTGAGGCGCCCTTCCGTGAACAAGCGCTTCGCCAGCGTGGTGTAGTGCTCGATCTCGAACTTGCCGCCGAAGTCCGGATATTCGTTGCGAATGGTGTTGAAGGAATGCGGATCGGTGGTGACGACGCTTTTGAACGAGGCGCTCGACATCGCATTGACGTTGGCGGTCGCGAGCACTTCGTAGAGACCTTCCTCGCCGACGCGGCGGACATCATTGCCGGCGTTCGATTCACCGTCATAAAGAATCCCGAAGTCGACTCCCGCTTCCTGCAGCAGTGATGCGAATACTTGCGAGACTTTCTGATTGCGTGGATCGAAGGAGGCGTAGTCGCCCACGAACCAGAGCACGTCCACCGGCTCCTTGCGCGCATCCTTGACGGGGAAGGGCAGGGCCTTGCTCCAGGCGCCGCGCTTGCGCTTGGATTCGCCGAATGAATTGCCGGTTTTGTGAATGGTTTGCAAAGTCTTGGTGAGCAGCGGATCCATGGCGCCGTCCTCGACCAGCTTGCGGCGCATCTGCACGATGATGGGCACGTGTTCCACCGCGACGGGACAGATCTCCACGCAGGCCATGCAGGTGCGGCATGACCATAGGGTCTCCATCGCCACCTGTCCGGGCCCCTTGCCGTGAATGTCGAGTTCCGCGGCCGCGGGCACCACACCGGACTCGAGGGTCGCATGGGCGAATTCGCGCAGGCTCAAGATCACGTCGCGTGGCGACAGGGGCGCGCCCACCGCACGCGCGGGACAGGCTTCGTGGCAGCGGCCGCACTTGGTGCAGGCATCGAGATTGAGGAGTTGCTTCCAATTGAAATCGGTGATTTTGGCGGCGCCGGCTTCTACCTGCGACTCGGGAACCCGCGGCAGTCTCTGGGCGGCGAGCGGATCGCGTACCATCAACGAAGCGGCTGCCGTGAAGATGTGCTTGACCTTGGTGAAGGGAATCAGCGCGATGAGAAGCAGCGCAATCAGGCCATGAAACCACCATAGGCCATGCCGGAGCACGGCGCCGCCCTGCTCGGTGAGGCCCATGGCGCGCATGCCTTGTGCCAGCAGCGCGCCGATCGGCGACCACCAACGCGTGTCCCACACCTCCGGCCGACCCTGCAGCCACACCAGCCGTGCGCCCTCGAGCACAAAACCTGTGGCGCCGATGATCAATAAAATCCACAGGAATGCCCAGTCCTCGCGCCGGTATTGCGGCCGGTCGAAGTCGGGATCACCCGGCACACGGTCCGGCCGCGCATAGTCGAGTTTCGGCAGCCGCAGCCAGCCGCGCCGATACATCATGAACAACAAGCCCGCAATCAGTGCGACTCCGGCTAGGTCCAGTATCAGTGAGAAAATCAAATAGAACCCGCCATGCCAGAAGCGAATCCCGAACAGCGGCTCAAGAATGTCGTATTCCAGCGTGATGGTTGCGGTGCCGGCGAACAGCAGAACGAAGCCGTAGAAAATCAGCCGATGCGCGCCACCCGCCGCGGCATCGCGGCGCGCGATGGTGCGGTGACTCAGCACCGATCGCAACATGGCGCCGAACCGCGCCCATACACCGCCCTCCAGCCGCAATGCCGCACCGCGCCGGTACTTGCGGATCTGCACATAGACACCGTAGCAAAATACCGCTATGGCGCCGTAGCCCAGCAGGTAAAAGAGCCGCACCTCGGCTGCTGAGAACGACTCGAATAGAATCCGAGTGACAGCGTCAGTGCGGCTCACTAAGCCAGACTCCTAGGTCTTGTACTCGAGTTCGAACTTGCCGCCCGGCAGATGCGCCGTGCCCCAGACTGCGACCTCGCGCTTGTAGGGCAGCGGCAGCTGGGCCTTCGACTCTTCTATTTCGCGCGCCAGTCTATGGCCGGAGAAAGTCGCATCGGCAATCAAACGCGGCGCTTCCGCATCGCCGATCAAGTACACATCCTTGACCCCGTTCTTTTCCCACTCGCCTTGGCGGGCCTTGAGTTCGGCATGCAGGCTGTGGTTGGAATGCCTGCCCGTGACCAGCACCAGCGAGTCGAATTCCACCCAACGCTGGCTCTTGTTGGCCTCGCGCGGTAGTTGGCCGCGGCCTTTATAGGTGCGCTTGGAGCCGTCGCCAAAAATGTCGTACACCTCCAGGCGCCCGGTCTCGATGCGCGCGCTGAAGGCATTGTGCATTTCCTTGATGTGCAGCTCGTGCAGGCGGCGCATCATGTTCGGATACTCGAGCGTGAAGTGCATGTAGTTGGCCAGGTGCACGCCGGTGACGATGGTGACTTCGTGCCCCGCCACCGCCAGCTTCTCCGCCAGGCTCGGCGCCATGAAGTAGGTGTCGGCGTTAAGGATGACGACGCGCTTGCCGATGGCCTTCTTGCCCTCGAGCACCTGCTCCGGCGTCAGTTGATCCGGTTTCGAAGCATCGGCGCCCTGGATGGGGTCATGGCTCAAGCAGTTGGTGCCATCGGTATTCCAGGAGGAACCGGTGGCGATGACGATTTTTTCGGCGCCATAGGTGAGGGCCGTTTCCGCGGTCATCGGCTTCTGGCCGAGCGCTACTTGGCTCTGCTTGTTCTTCTTCACCAGTTTATTGATCTGCAGCTCGCGATAGTCGCGGTGATAGCCCCATTCGCCGAGTCCGGGCAGCGTGACCGTCGAATTCAAGTGACCGCCGATCTTCGCCGCGGTGTCATACAGGTGAACGGTGTAGCCGCGTTCCATCAACACGCGCGCGCACTCGGAGCCGGAAGGGCCGGCGCCGACCACCAGCACCGAGTCGTCCGAGGTGCGCTTGGGGAATTTCTCCGGATGCCAGCCGCGCCGATATTCCTCGCCGGCCGTGGCGTTCTGCGTGCAAATCATCGGTGGTCCGCCGATTTCCCAGCGCGAAATGCAGACATTGCAGCCGATACAGACACGGATGTCGTCGTAGCGGCCTTCTTCGATCTTCTTCGGCAGCCAGGGATCGGAGATCGAAGGGCGTGCCGCGCCGATGATATCCGCAATGCCCTTGGTCACGATCTCGGTCATCTTTTCCGGATCGGTGAAGCGGCCGACGCCCAATACGGGCTTCTTTGCCACTTGCTTGACGAAGCGCGTCCATGGCACCTGGTGGCCTTGCTGGTAGAAACGCGACGGGCCGGCGTCCTCGCCCCATTCGGCGATGTCGCCCACGTCTACGTCCCATAGATCGACCAGCGGGTCGGCCAGCTCGATGAATTTCATGCCGTCGTTCTCGACCTCGATGCCGGCATCCCCGTACAAGGTGTCGACGGCGAAGCGGGTGGCGATGGCGGTGTCGTTGCCCACGGCGCGGCGCACCTTTTCCAAGGTCTCGAGCCAGAAGCGCGCCCGATTCTCGAGCGAGCCGCCGTACTTGTCCTTGCGCTTATTGTAATAGGGCGAAAGGAACTGCACGGGCAGGTAGGAGTGCGCGCCGTAGACGTAAACGATGTCGAAGCCCGCGTCACGAGAGCGCAAGGCAGCGTCCACGTAGTACTGCTGGACGGTGGCAATGTCGTCCAAGTCCATTTCCTTGCAGTAAGTGAGAGTTTCGAATTCCGATGCATACTGGCTCGGACCGCGCGGCGTCGCGCGCGATTCCATGCACGGGGCGTGCGACGAGCCATACCAGAGCTCAACTCCCGCCAAGGAGCCGAAGTGATGGATGTGATCGGTCATGGCGCGCAAATTGCGCACATCGCCGGCATCCCAGATGCGCGCCGATAGACGGTGGGTGTCGTCCGATTCCGGGTGAATCGAGCAATACTCGGTGTTGATCCCCGCCCAGCCGCCTTCGGCCTTCAGCGAACGATGCGCCGCCTGGAAGCCCGGCTTATCGGATCCCGCGCCGATGCAATGCGGCACCTGATAGAAACGGTTGCGCAGCGTCTTCGGGCCGATCTTGATCGGCTGAAACAGGATGTCGTGTTTGGGGTCGCGCGCCATATTCTGGTCCTCTGGCTTTGTTGCGGTGTTTAATTCGGAAGGACTCGCCCCTGGGGGCAAGCAACTCGTATCATATTCTCGATCGAACGGCGGTGGTCAGGTGACCGCAGCGCCGACGGCGAGCGTGGGCGAGCAGCGGGGAGTTTGCGAGCATCCGAAATAAATAGCATGTCAGTTACTGTAGTGCAAATATATTGCGTGCAGTGTAAATTGCGTGGGACACGCATGGAAGCTGTAGCGCTTGCGTGACCCTTCGAAGTCAAAGAGGCCTCGCGTGACGCGTTTACGCAAGAATCCGAGATCGGGCCAGATCCCGGCCGTTGCCTCGGTCAACGTCGGCCGGCAATTGGGTACTGTGGCGCGGCGTGTGCGCGAGAGTCAGGACTTGACGCTGACCGATGTGGCGACGTCCGCCGGAATCAGTGCGGGAATGCTCAGCCGCCTGGAAACGGGCCACGTCACTCCAAGCCTCGAAACCCTGGTTGCGCTGGCCGCCGCGCTCGGCGTACGGCCGGCCTTGCTGCTGCAGCAATTGGGCGGGGATGACGAGGGCGCGCAGCGCGTGCCCGCCGGGCAGGGATTGGAGGTGGTTCGGCGCGGCACTCGCCGTGGCCACACCTACCATTTGCTGGCCGCGCAACGCGGTCCACGAAAATCATTTGAACCCTTTCTCGTGACTCTGACCGACAAGAGCGAAGTTTTCCCGGGATTTCAACATCCGGGTACGGAATTCATCTATCTCCTCGCCGGCTCGCTGACCTATCGCCATGGCAGCCACAGCTATCCGCTGGGTGCCGGCGATTCATTGAGTTTCCGCGGTGATGTGCCGCACGGCCCGGAGACCTTGGACAAGGTACCGATTCGTATGCTGTCGATCATCATCTACGATGATGAGCATTGAAGCCGGTAACGGGGCACGTTTCGCGACACCGGGAAATTCCTGCTTTGAGGCTCGAAGCTAGGGTGCGCTGCCAATCGAGGTGAGCTTGGCTTCCATCTTAGCGCCGAAATATGCCTGAGGATTCGACGGCGTCACCCGCTCGCGATGCTCACGCTCGGCAATCGCAGCCTTGGCGGTGTCGAAGGCCGCGTGCAGCGAGCCGGCGCCGGGCAGTGCATCCCGATAGAACGCCTCGCCGAAGTAGGTCAGATCGCGATCGTTCGAGCAGCCGAAGGAGGTGCGATCGGCCGCCGCCGCCGTGATGACGATGGTCTGCGGATCGCGGAGCCGTTCGACGAAGCCGCCCGCATAGCACGCGGAAATGATGATCACGCGCCACTTGATTCCCGATTCGCGCAGCGCGTCCGCGAGATCCTCGTCGCTGAGATCGGTGAGCGGCAGCTGGGAGTTGGACACGATGATTGCCGGGTCCTCGGCGCCGTGCGAAGAGAGGGACAGGAACAGCACGTCCTGATCGAGGTTCATGCGCGCGGCGAGGCCGCGCAGCGCGTAGCTCAATCCAGATACGGTGGCGAGCGGCGCACTTTCCAGATCGCGTTGATCGTTGATCAGGGAGACGCTTCTGCCGCCGATGTCATAGCGCTCGCCGAGCACCCGCGATGCCAGGCCGATTTCTCGTGAGAACACCTTCTCGTCACCGACACCGGCAAAGCCCAGAAAGAACGCCTGGGGTTTCGCCGATGCTTCGCGCTTCACGCCTTTGAGCGATTCATCGATACGCGCTGCCTGTCCGAACAGGATGGCTTCGCTATCTGCCGACGCATCGCCGGGTTCCGCGGCCTGAGTCTCGAGCGGCGTCCACACATCGGGAATGACATTGAGCGCATCGGTCAGCCAGCAAAATCCAACAATGAACAAGAGGCCGGCGCAGGCGGCGGTGCGCTGCGTTTGACCGGTAATGGCGTGCAGACCGCGTGCCAGGAATAGCAGCGTGTACCCAGCCACGGCGATGCTTGCGGCCCAGAACCACAAGGGAAACAAGTAGGACGCGGCCAGGCTGGTAAACAGCAGCGGTACCGGGACCGCCCCCATGGTGAGTGCAAGCGTTGCGGCAAGCACCGGCGCCGGATGCGAACGCCGCCGCAACAGCATGGCCAGCGTCAGGATCCCCAAGGCATACCAAGCAAGCAGCGGAATTCCGCCGGCAATAAATTGTGGATCCGGTTGCGATTGCCAATGATCGATGGCAATCCAGATTGCGAGCCAAAGTGCGCCCATGATGACGGTGGCGCGTGTCGCGTCTGCGCGCGGCGCAGATGTTACCGGCCGGAGCAGCCAAAGTCGCAGCAGGAAGGCGAGCCAACTCGGCGGCGCAGGATCGGTATACGGTGGAGTCTCGCTCATTGAGAAAGGATAATAGCAGCACCCTATTGGCGCACCCCGATGTGCGGTATGTTTACGTCATCGCGTGAGCATCATGAAATTGGAAGTTGCATGGCCTTGTACAAATTAGGAGCGCTGTCGCCGAGGGTGGCGGTGAGCGCTTATGTCGCGCCCGGCGCCAATGTCATCGGCAATGTCGTACTCGCTGATTACAGCAGCGTATGGTTCGGCGCCACCCTGCGCGGCGACAACGAGACCATCAGCATTGGGGCCGGCAGCAATGTGCAGGACGGCACCGTGATGCATACCGATCCCGGAATTCCGCTGACCGTGGGGGCTCACGTGTCCATCGGCCATCAGGCCATGTTGCACGGCTGCACGGTGGGCGACGGCTCGTTGATCGGAATTCAGGCCGTGGTGTTGAATGCCGCGGTCATCGGCAGGGGTTGTCTGGTCGGAGCGGGCGCCGTCATCACCGAGCGCAAGGTATTTGCGGACGGCTCCCTGATTCTGGGTGCGCCCGCCAAGGTCGTGCGCGAACTCACTGCGGAGGAGCGGGAGAAGCTGTTGAAAATCGCTGCGCACTATATCGAGCGCGGGGCACATTACCGCAGTCATTTGCAGTTATCGCCCCCCGCCTAAGCATGGGCGCGGGGCGACGGAGGCAAGACGACAGCGGCGCGATGGGGCGCCGGCAGCGGGCTACAGTTTTGCGGTTTCTTGTACGCGCGGATTGGCACCGGCGCAGGTGATGGCATCGATGTGCACCTTGACCACGTCGGTCATGTGCTGGCCTTCGGCGGTGTCGAAGTACTGACGGTCCACGGCAATGGTGCGGCTCGCGAGCGGCGACACAGTGAAATTCACATGTTTGCGTTCGGTACGGGTGGTGCCATCCGGGGTCTTCCAATCGACTCGATACTGAATCATGCCGGTGCAGCCGTTGGCGCCGCCGCGCTCGCTGTTGATGGCGAATGCGATGCGGAACTCGTCTTTGTTAAGACGCATGACCAGAGGCTCGTGGGTCAGCGAGACTGAACGCTGCGCCGGTGGAGCCGCGACAGCGGCCGCGCTGAATACCGCCATGGCAACCAAGGAAAAGGAAAGTAGTTTCATGGCCGGCACCATAACGGCATGCCGACACGGCGACAAACGAGGAATACTTGGCAAAGAACAAAATTCTCTCACGTGTCACCGCGGCGCGCCGCCGGCGGGACAAACACGCGTTTTAAGGCCTCAGTAGCGTATCGGTCATGCAGCTGTCTTATCAGCAGATATGGCATGGTTATGAGCGGTAGACGCCAGTGTCAGTGATCGGGTTTGCCATCCGAGTTGCCCGCAGAGGTGGGCTCTTTCGTTGCGGGATTGCCGTGCGTTACCGCCGCCTTGGTTTTTGCCGCGCCGCGCTTGGCGGCTGCGGCGACTTCCGTTGCCCCGCGCTTACCGGCGACAGCCACTTTATGCGCCACCTCCTTGGCCGCATCAGCCGCTTGCTGAGCGCCTGCTTTGGCAGACTTCGCCACGGCCTTCGCGCTGTGCTTGACCGCCGTACCCACGACCTTGGCGTCCGCCGAGACGGTTGCGGCCGTGTCGGCCGGCGGGTCGTCCGCGGCGCGGGCGGCAAATGGCAGTGTGACGGTCAGACCGAGCAGCAGGCAAGCGGCGATGTACCTTGTCATGATTTATACCCCTGATGCGAAACCAACACGCTTTTAAATGAACACATTGCCGTACTTCTCGCGCAGCGCCGCCTTCTGTACCTTGCCGGTGTCGCCCAGCGGCAGAGCTTCGAGAAAAATTACCTCATCCGGCACACATAGTCGCGCCACCTGCGTCGACAGGTACGTAAGGATTTCCTCGCGTTCCAAACTCCGGCCTGGCTTGCGCACGACGAACAGCAGCGGCCTTTCCTGCCACTTCGGATGCTTCACGCCGATCACCGCCGCTGAGGCCACCGCCGGATGACCGGTGGCGGCATTTTCCAGGTCGATGGAGCTGACCCACTCGCCGCCGGTCTTGATGAGGTCTTTGACGCGGTCGCGGATCTGCATCACGCCCATGGCATCGATGGTGGCGATATCGCCCGTCGGAAACCATCCGTCCAGCAACGCTGCGGAATCGCTCTTGTAGTACGCGCTCACGATCCACTGCCCGCGCACCATGAGTTCGCCTTGCGACGTACCGTCGCGCGGCAGAGTGGCGCCGCGCGCATCCACCACCTTGATGTCGACGCCGAAAACTGTTTTTCCCTGCCGGGCGATGATGGCGTGTTGCTCGGGCGACGGCAGCTGCATCTGCGCTGCATCCAGACTGCTCAGCGTCGACACCGCCACCGTCTCGGTCATGCCCCAGCCGTGCCGCACATCCAGACCGTATTTATCCTGCAGCGCTGCGATCAGTGACAGCGGCATGGCCGAGCCGCCGCTGATCATGCGTTGCAGGGTCGAAAACCGCAGGCCGTGCTGTTCCAAGTGTTGCAGCAGCCCGACCCAGACCGTGGGGACACCGGCACTGACGGTAACCCGCTCGCCTTCCATCATCTCATACAGTCCGACGCAGTCCAGGCGCGGGCCGGGCAGCACTAGTTTCGCGCCGCCCACCAAGGCGGCGTAGGGAATACACCAGCCATTGATGTGGAACATGGGC
>JANYIY010000208.1 GCA_025358615.1 Gammaproteobacteria bacterium
AGATCGCTTATCCCAACGAGACTTGGCCGGCCGGAAGACCCAGCAAGACGTCGCCTCTCTATGATCGCCTTGAAGCCGCCAACGGCGTGTTCGGAGTGAGCTACGGGCAGGAAGTACCTTTGTACTTTGCTCCCTCGAAGGACTTGGCTGCCGAGACACCGACGTTGCGCCGCTCGAGCGCGTTCGGTTCGGTGCGTGAGGAATGCCTCGCCGCGCGCGAATCGTTCGCGCTGCTCGATATTTCTTCGTTCGCGAAATATCGAATCTCAGGCGCGGGTTCCGCGGCCGCCCTTAACCACCTGCTCGCGGGCAAACTCCCCGATGTGGGCAAGATTCGCCTCACGCCCATGCTATCGCCGAAGGGCCGTTTGACCGGCGATCTCACCACCCTTCGTTTGCAGGATGACGAGTTTTGGGTCAGCGGCTCAGGCTATCTGCAGAGCTGGCATATGCGCTGGTTTGCGGACCATTTGCGCGGCCCCGAAGTCCGCATCGACAACATCAGTGATGACTACGGCGGCATCGCTCTCTTTGGGCCCCACGCTCGTGCCGTCCTGCAACAGCTCACCGCCGGCGATGTGTCGAACGCGGCGTTGCCCTTCATGGCGGTTCGCCGCCTGGATATTGCAATGATACCCGCCATCGTCGGACGCCTGTCGGTATCGGGTGAGCTGGGCTATGAAATCTATGCCCAGAATCTGCATATGGGCAGCCTTTTCCGCGCGCTCGAGCAGGTCCGGGCCTCGTTTGACGCCCGCTGGATCGGCATGTACGCGTTGAATTCGCTGCGCCTCGAGAAGAGCTTTGGAATATGGTCACGGGAGTTCTCGAGCGACTACACTCCTCGCATGACCGGTCTCAGCCGCTTCGTCGACTACTCGAAACCTGACTTCGTCGGCCGCGCCGCAGCTCTTGAGGACCGCGACCGCACGCCGCAGCGGGTACTCGTGACGCTCGACATCGATGCTGACCGTGCCGACGCCACGGGTTACGAGCCGATTTTCAGCGGTCGGGACTACGTCGGCTATGTGACTTCAGGCGGCTACGGCCACTGCGTAGGCAAGAGCCTGGCGATGGGCTACGTTGCCACCGCTGTTGCGGCGGCTTGCGACGATCTTCTCGTGACTTTGTTGGGAGAATCCCGGGCGGCACGCCTGGTGCCGCAGGCTTTGATCGACCCGGACGGTGCGAGGATGCGTGGTTAGACCGGCGTGAGCGAAGACACCCCCGGCCGCGCGGCCGTCATACCCAGGCAAGGCTGGTATGCGCTCGGTATTTTGACCCTGGTATATGCCTTCAATATCGCGGATCGCTTCGTCGTCTCGGCTTTGATCGAGCCGATCAAGCACGAGTTGCAGTTGAGCGACACAGCCATTGGATTTCTCACCGGGACGGCGCTCGCCATCTTTTATACCGGAATGGGCATTCCGCTGGGCATGATCGCGGACCGAGTAGACCGCCGCAAACTCATTGCGCTATCGCTCGGCATCTGGTCGCTTATGACGGCGTTGTCGGGTATGGCCGCCAACTTCATGCAACTACTGTTGGCGCGAGTCGGTGTGGGAACCGGCGAAGCCGGCGGCACTCCCGGGTCCCAATCGATGCTCAGCGATATTTTTCCGCGCTCGCATTTGGTGTTTGCCAATACGATTTTTACGCTGGGTGCGGCGGCCGGCTCGATGCTGGGGTCTGTGGCGGGCGGCAACATCGCCGAAGCGTTTGGCTGGCGCGCGGCCTTTCTGGCTCTCGGCTTCCCGGGCATCCTGCTTGCCCTGCTCGTACGCTTCACGATTCGCGAACCCGCACGAGGACGATCATCGTCATCAGCGCCGGTCACCGCCACGCCACTTTCCGAAACGCTGCGGTTCATCCGTCGCCAGCGCTCGCTGCTGCATGTACTTGCCGGAGGTACCGTGGTGACGTATTGGGGTTGGGGCTTGCTATGGTGGACTCCTGCGTTTTTCTCACGCTCTCATCACCTGACCACGGGGCAAGCGGGGACGCTCGTGGGTACGGTATCCGGAATCGCGGGCGCCGCCGGCATCATCGTCGGAGGTCTTTTGATTCATTGGCTCGGGCGCCGCGATTTGCGCTGGCAAGTTTGGGTGGTGGCAGCCGCGACTCTGTACGGGACGTTGGCATCGGTGGCGGTTTATTCGACCGGCAGTCTGACGGTAGCCACCGTCGCCTTGTGGATGTTCGTTCCCGTCGCTTACCTGAATCTCGGACCCATACTCAGCCTGACTCAAAGTTTGGTCAGGCCCAGGATGCGCGGCTTGACGTGTGCCTTGCTGCTGTTCGGAGCGAATGTCGCCAATCTGGCCCTCGCCCCGCAATTCATCGGAATTTTGAGCGATCAATTCGCGCAGCATTTCGGCGCCGGTATTGAATCCCTGCGCTGGGCACTCTTGCTCAACACATTGGCCGGCCTCTGGGCGACATATCATTTTTGGGCAGCGGGCCGCGATATCCGCAGCGATATGCAGCGAGCCGAAGCAGCTGACGATGCCCTTCCCTCTTCGGGAATTTTATAACCTGTCCTTTTGCGCGTACGCCACGCCTCGCGGCGGCCGGGGGTTTTGCCCGTTTGCCAATGGATTGTGGCGGCTAACCTAACCGCACGCACGTATCGGCAAGGCCCCCGGGCATATATTCGACTGCCGTGACGCAAATGACGTCGCCCATAGATATATGGGGGGGGATAGCCGCATGTACGATTCGCGCCACATTTGCTCCGGACTCAGGGCCGTCAGACGGGAGCTATCGTTCGCCGCAATTGGCGGCGCGCTCTGCCTGTCGTGCAGTCCGGGCGCGTTTGGCGCGAGCGCATCCGCCGCAACGACGGAGGGCCTCGAAGAAATAGTCGTCAGCGCCACCCGCCAGGGAAACGAGTCGGTTCAGCGGGTGCCAATGGCGATTTCGGTGGTCTCCGCCAGCGAACTACAAAACAAAGGACTTGGGTCTGTTGCCGATTTCGGACGCACGATTCCCTCGTTGAATGTGCAACAAGACTCCCCGGGCGTCAATTCAATCGAGATGCGCGGCATCGTGACGACGGGACCTGACATCACCACACTTCAGGACCGTTCGCTGACTTCGACGTATCTCGACGATGCGCCCATTTCGATTCAATCGGCCAACCCCGACCTCAAAGTG
>JANYIY010000117.1 GCA_025358615.1 Gammaproteobacteria bacterium
ATAAGCCCGAATACCGAGGAGATATTGATCAGCCGCCCCCATTTCTTCTCGACCATCGGCGGAACAAACAGCTGCGACAGCGCAAACGGCGCCTCGAGATTCAGATTCATGATCGCCCGCCACTCGTCGACAGTGACGGTCAGCCATGGCTTGCGCTCGCCGAGAGCCGCGTTGTTGACGAGGATGTCGACGTCCTTTACGTCGTCGAAGAGCTTGCGGCGGTCCGACGGGTTCGTGACGTCGGTTACTGTCCAACGAATATCACGTCCTGCGGCGACCGCCGCCGCCGCCGCCGCCTTGAGGGGCGCCTCCCGACGACCACAGATCGTCACGCGCGCGCCTGCCTCCGCGAGTGCATCTGCCATCTGGCGCCCGAGCCCGGTGCCGCCGCCGGTAACCAGTGCATGCTTGCCGGATAAATCGAGTCCGTTCTGCGGCACGCCCTTCGCGACTTCTTTACTCATCGTGGCCCCTATTTTGTGTGTGAAATGTACATCGACCTGAGCGTCACCGTTACAACGACGATCGCGTCACGCACGCGCAGTCGCGACGGCGTACAAGCAGTCAGCCCTTGTCCTGCGTTTTTGAAACTCTTCGAATCCCGTCATGAAAGGTGCCGAACAGCCGGTCCAGAGGAATCAGCAGGGAATCGCCGAAGTTGACCCTGAAGAACTTGTGATGCAGGTAGTGATAGTAATTGTCGGTGGCGAAACTCCGGCTGCCTACGACGAGCTTTCCAAAACCGAGGTGTCCTTCCGCAGGAGCGAGAGCGACCAGCGTCACGAAATACAGCACGTGTATTGGCGTGGCCGGAATGATCCACAGCAGCAGCGCGCCGGAAAAATAGACCAAATGCTCGACCGGGTGCATCGCCAGGCCGGTCCACGGACCCGGGTTTACATTGGCGTGATGCAGACAATGAACGCGATCATACAGTGGCTGCCAGTGAAGGATCCTGTGGCCCGCATAGAAGTGCACCGCATGGAAGAACACCAGACCGACCAGCAACAGTGCGCAGTACGTGGGCGAATGCGACCAGCTCGTGACCGGAACAATTCCATTTGCTTGGGCCCACAGCGTGATGACGACGTACGCCGTCCAGATGGGGACGCCCGACACAAGGCTCCAGAAAATATTGCTCGCCATGGGCTTGCGGAACAGGAACAGATCGCTGCGCTCCTTCGGCCAGCTCGCGTTGTACTTGAACTGGGTGCCTTGGAACCTGCGTCCGTAGAAGACGTAGTGCCATGCGCCGTAAATGCCGATGGCGAGGACTTCGTTGCAGGCAAGTAGCAGCGCGATCCAGCCGACGGAGAGGCGGGCCAAGTCACTGTGCGTCGCCTCGAGGAGTTTCCAAAGACCGACGGCGATTCCCGCATAAATGGTAAGCCACGGGAAGAACAGTCCCGGAAAGCCGAAAAGATATTTGAACAGCTTTAGCGGCTGCGGCGGCCACATCAACGGGGGCGGCACCGTCAACGGCACCTGCGGCGTCCATCCACCGGCGTTCGAGCTGGGCGATTCGATTGGCGAACTCATGAGCTCCTTCCTGCGAGGCTGGTCGGACTTGGTTAGAAGCACGGCGCGGGCGAGCAGGGCGCGTCCGACTACTGCCGATTGATTCTATCTGCGTCCGGACGATATTCCAATAGGGGAGATTCACATCCCACAAGATGGGACAATACTCCTCGAGACCGCGGTCTCAGCGCGCGGCAGCGCCGCCGGAGAGCAGCAGCGATACGCCTCGGTCGGCAAGCGCCATGGTTGGGGCGTTGGTATTCGCGCTGACGATGTTGGGCATGACCGATGCGTCGATGACCCTGAGACCCTCGACACCATGCACGCCAAGTGTCTCACTCACGACACTCGTGGGGTCGTCGCTGCGACCCATCCGGCAGGTACCGACAGGATGCCAATCCGTGCGCACGGTCGAGCGGATGTAGTTGGCAATTGCCGCATCGTCCTTTATGGCGCCGCCGGGAAGCAATTCGCCCCGCAGCTCCTGGCCCAAGGGTGCCGTCGCTGCGAGTTCGCGCGCAATCCGCATGCCTTCGACCAGATTCTTCAAGTCCCTGCCATCCGCAAGGTAATTGGGGTCGACCAGCGGCGCCGCCGCCGGGTCCGCGGAGCGAAGTGACAGCGAACCGCGTGAATGCGGCCGCAACAGGGTGACATGGAGCTTGATCCCATCGACGTCCGGCACCGTATCCGCGCCTGTATTTGAGTATCCGATCATAGGCACGCAGTAGATCTGCACGGTCGGAATGGAAGACTCGCTGGTGGTATGGAACGAGGACGCTTCGCCTCCCACCGTCGTCAGTCGGCCCCTGCGGAACAGGCCGTACTCCAGAAGATTCCACACCAACCTCCAGCCCTTATCCTGGCGGAAGTAACCGTAGCCGCGCGAATTCCCGGCAAGCACGAGCGGCGAGCCGGCATGGTCGTGGAGGTTCTGTCCAACGCCGGGCAGGTCGACGAGCACCGGAATATCGAGCCGTCTCAGCTGATCGGCCGGCCCGATCCCCGAGAGCATCAACACTTTCGGGGAAGCGAGAGCGCCCGCTGCCAGCAATACCTCGCGGCTGCACCGCAGCCACTGCTTGCGGCCGCCTCTCACGTACTCGATACCGACGGCACGCTTGTGATCCAGCAGGACTCGGTTGACCTGCGCTCCCGTCACGACGCGGAGCCGGGGATTCGATCGCACTTTGCCCAGAAATGCCTCCGCTGTACTGCAGCGTCGACCGCCGCGAGCAGTGAATTGCAGATAACCGGTACCTGCCGGGGCGCCGACGTTGAAGTCCGCGGTGAACGGCAGGCCCAGCGTTTGCCCCGCTTTGACGAAAAGGTGGCTGTACTCGCAGAAGAATCCGGGATCCGCGACCGTCAGCGGGCCGGCGCAGCCATGAAATTCGCCGCTGTACTTCTGATTGCCCTCGAGCCGGCGGAAGTGCGGCAGCATGGTGTCCCAGCTCCACAAGTCGCTGCCCGCTGAGGACCCCCACTGGTCATAGTCGGCTCGGTAACCGCGCATATAGACCTGCGCATTGACGCTGCTGCCTCCGCCGAGCACCCGTCCCGTTGCGATCTCGAGCACTCGATTGCCGGCGTGCGTCTGGGGAACGGTCTGGTGCAGCGTGCAATGGACCCCCTTGGGCACGAGCCTCGAGTAGCCGGGGCTGAGCTTGAGGTAGGGGCTCGTGTAGTCAGCGCCGCTCTCCAGCAGAACGACCCGCGCGTCGGTCTCGGTCACCAGCCGCCAAGCGGCAACGCAACCGGCCGTGCCGCCGCCGACTATGATGTATTCGCAGTCCCCACTTGTGTTCATGAACCCGGCTCCTCACTGCAACGCGCGGCCGATGTCGACCAGGACCTGAAACGCGGCGTTGTATTCGTTATTTACGATGCGTCCCACAATGCGGGATGCATGTTCCATCATAGTGATGCTATCCTGCGCTGAAGGACGCCGCAACTGATCGGCGCGCAACGCTTAAGGGTGGTCGCTGGTGAAAATTACGGCGCTCGAAACGATCCTACTCGATGAGTTTCCGAACCTGCTCTGGGTACAGGTCCACACCGACGCCGGCCACGTCGGCATCGGCGAAACGTTCTACGGAGCCCGCGCCGTCGAAGCACATATTCACGAGACGCTGGCACCACGACTGCTTGGGTTAGATCCGCTGCGTATCGAGCACCTGAATGCGTTGATGACGACGCTGCCCGTCGCCCAGTCATCCACTGGCGTCGAATATCGGGCCGCCTCTGCGATTGACATTGCATTGTGGGATTTGTTCGGCAAGCACTGCGGGCAACCCGTGCACCAGATGCTTGGAGGTGCGTGTTTCGATCAGCTTCCCGTTTACAACACCTGCGCGGGATACAAATACGTGCGCTCTGGAGACTTCCGGGCGCTTGCGAACTGGAATCCGAGCGCCACGGCAGGTCCGTACGAGGATCTTGATGCGTTCATGCACCGGGCGGACGCGCTGGCGGAAAGCCTGCTGGAGAACGGCATCACCGCGATGAAGATCTGGCCGTTCGATGTCGCGGCACGCGAGACGGGGGGTCGATACATCACGAGCGCACAGCTCGCGAGCTGCCTCATTCCCTTTGAAAAGATACGCAAGGCGGTCGGCGACCGCATCGAGATCATGGTCGAGTTCCACAGCCTATGGAATCTACCTACCGCGCTCAAAATCGCGAAAGCGCTCGAACCCTTCAAGCCGATGTGGTTCGAGGATCCGATCGTGATGAACTCCCCTCAGGCGCTCGCGGAGTACGCTCGATCCACGAACGTGTGGGTGTGTGCGAGCGAGACTCTCGGCAGCCGCTGGCCGTACAAGGACTTCCTCGACCGGGACGCCATGCACGTCGTCATGGTGGATCTGTCGTGGGCGGGTGGTCTCACCGAGGGGCGCAAGATCGCCAGCATGGCGGCGACGTACCACCGGCCATTCGCCGCGCACGACTGCATCGGCCCGATCAGTTACGCCGCTGCGATTCACATGGCCTTCAGTCAACCGAACACGTTGATTCAGGAAAGCGTTCGGGCGTTCTACACCGGGTATTACCGCGAACTGGTGACGGTCGTACCTGATGTCGTCAACGGATTTATCCGTCCGATGGAAGGCACCGGACTTGGCACCGAACTTTTGCCCAGCGTATTCAACCGCAAGGATGTGCATCGCCGCCGCGTGGAGTTGTAGGGGCGCACGCCGCACAACGACATCCGCATGACCGACCCGAAGTTCGACGTTATCCTGCGCAATGGTCTGGTCGTGGACGGCACCGGACGTCCTGGCTTCGTCGCTGACCTCGCGATCACAGGCGATCGCATCGCGAAGATTGGCAGCCTGCGGGCCGAGAACGCGGCTCTGGACATCGATGTGGGCGGGCTGGTCGTGAGCCCGGGATTCATCGACGTGCACACGCATGACGACGCGGCGCTGATCGTTCGTCCGCAGATGACCGCGAAGCTGACGCAAGGCGTCACGACTGTCATAGGCGGCAACTGCGGGATCAGTGGTGCTCCATACGATCGGCAAGCCGCCCCACCCGGGCTGCTTCGGCTGGTATTCAAATCGGATCACTGCACGGCCTCGACCTTCGGCGGCTACATCGCCAAGGTGCGCGAGGCCGGCCCGGCCGTGAACGCCGGCTTTCTCACCGGGCATTGCACGCTGCGGATGCAGGTGATGGACGATGACCTGGAGCGGCCCGCGACACTGGGTGAGACCGAGCAAATGAAACAGCTGCTGGCCGGATGCCTGCAACAGGGATCGTTCGGACTATCGACCGGGCTGTACTACCCTCCGGCCCGCGCCGCAACCACCGATGAGGTCATCGGAGTTGCCGCCGCCCTGCGTGAGTTCGGCGGCATGTATACGAGCCACATCCGGGACGAGGCCGACCAGGTCGTCGAGAGCCTGGAGGAGGCATTACTGATCGGCCGAGAGGCCGGCGTTGCCACCGTCGTCTCACACCATAAGTGTATGGGGCAACGCAATTTCGGCCGCAGCGTCGAGACATTGGCGCTGCTCGCTGACGCCCGGACGCGGCAGAACGTCGCCTGGGATGTCTATCCCTACACTGCGGCATCGACGGTGCTCATTGAGGATCTAGTCGCCAAGTCGTCGAGAACGCTGGTCACCTGGTGCGACCCACACCCAGAATTCTGCGCACAGTATCTGGAGGACATCGCAAAGAAACTCGGGTGTACGCCGCTCGAGGCCATACCGAAGCTCCAGCCTGCCGGTGCCGTCTACTTCTTGATGGACGAGGCCGATGTTACGCGGATCCTGACCTCTCCCAATGCCATGATCGGCTCCGATGGGCTGCCCGAAGACGCACATCCGCATCCCCGCCTGTGGGGAACGTTTCCGCGAGTGCTCGGGCGGTACGTTCGCGAACGCGGGGTGCTATCGCTGGAAAGCGCCGTTCATCGCATGAGCGGTCTCTCGGCTCATCACTTCGGCCTGCATGACCGCGGGCGGCTGGCCGTCGGCATGTATGCCGACGTTTGTGTGTTTGACCCTGCCTCGGTTTGCGACACGGCGACCTTCGAACAGCCGACGACGCCGGCCGCCGGAATACACTACGTTTTAGTCAACGGGGTCGTCGCATTGAGCGATCGCGTGCTGTCCGGCCTACGGGCCGGACGGGTGTTGTTGCGTCAACCGAGCATTGATTGAAAGCGGGACCGCAATTAGGCACCGATGCGTAGAGATCCCGCAGCGGTCACTTCGCGACCGTCCGCTGGACGTCGTCAAGCGGGAACACCGGCCTCTGCACGCGGCGAAATACCAAGCGCCGCATGTTCGGACAGGTCGGGCCCGGTGTGTCTGCGAGCAAGATGCGCGTCGCGTGAGCCTCGTACGACACTCTGAAATGCGATGGTGACTTTACGAAAATAAGTGCTGCTTCATCGAGCCGCAGTCCAAACGCCGTATAGATGCCCGTATCCCACTCAAAGGATGGATTTGAGCGAATGACCATGCGGACGGCTCCGATCGACACGACGACTGTGAGCCCCAGTTCGACCGTGATGCCGCGCGAGCCCGCGTCGAGCATGGTGAACGTCCCGTCGCTGACGGAGTGCACGCGGCACTGAATTCGAAGGGGCTTCCCATCGTTGCGCGATACCTTGTGTCCGACGTCGAGCGTCAAAGTTGTTCCGACTCCGGCCTTGGCACAGACTTTTGCCGCATCTGCGTCGCACATCGTCAGATAAGTCCTGCGATCGGAGCGGTCCGCACCGGCATCGAGCAGCGCCTGAAGAACGCTGGTGTTGTCGGCGGCCGAGCCGCCGCTGGGTGCGTCCCCGGAATCGGCAACGACCGTCGTGCCCTGTTCCCGAAGTCCCACATCGATCGCGTGTTTCAGCCCGACCAGGTCCGGATTGAACTCGTGGCGGCGCTCCCAGACCATATCGGCGAGCTTGTTGGCCGCGCGCTGCGCGCCCGCCGCATCACCGTTCGTGCAGACCAGTACGCCGAACCCAAGGTCCGGCAGATCGAGCCATGGTTGAACTGGAAAGAGTGAACCATGAAGGATCTCGCCATCGGCCTCCATTTTGCGCACTACGGCGACAATGCTCTTGAGTGGTTCCTCGACCGTACGCGCCTTCGACGGACTGACGATGAGAGGCAGCTTGGCGACGGCCATGCGCGGTACGATTTGTCCCTTCAGAACCGCGAGCATCGTTTCCGCAAGCCGGACACCCGTTTCAAACATGTCGATGTGCGGATACTCGCGGTAGCCGATCACGAAAACGTTTGGCTTCAGCATCCGTTGCGTCACAAGGCCATGAAGATCGAGGGAAACACCGATCGGCGTGCCGTCCGGCACCAACTTGATGACGCGCTCAATGATCTCGCTCTCCGCGTCGTCTTCGCCTTCTATGGTCATGGCGCCGTGCAGGGGCAGCAGCACCGCGTCGAGCTTGCCGGCCTGCTTGAGACGAGCTTCCATGTCGGACATCAGCAGTTCGAAGGTCTCCCGTGTTACGACGCCGCCCGCAAGCGCACTGGTCGCGATGAGCGGGATCGCCTCGATACCCAGGGGCTTAAGGACGGACAGGATTCCTGGAATCTCGATGCGAGCCTTCTGAAGCTTCGAGAATACCTCGTCGCCTCGCCACAAGTAGACGGCTTCGAACGACTCCAGCGTCGTCGGTCGCGGCGAGAAGGTATTGGTCTCTTGGAATATGGAACCTATTGCAATGCGCATAGACCTTGTTTAACTCCGCTTGCTGGCGACCTTAGGTCGCGATGTGAAAGTGTGAAGTTGTAGAACGACCGTGTCATACGGAGTTCAGCCGCGCAACGGTTGGAACCGCTGGTCGAGCCACTGGCCCGGAACGAGGCGGGCGGTGCGCGCAACGTCGTCCTCTGCAACGTCCTGCGGCGATGCGATGGCAACATAGCCGTCCTTCGGGAAGAAGCCGAGCACCCGTCTGGTCTCCGACAAGTCCCAGCGCATTCCAGGGTTGTTGGAGACCAGATTCAGCACCGCAAACAGAACGCCGGGCACATCGATGGCTGCCTGAACACCATCCAGAAAATCGCGATTGGATAGCCACATCTGCTGGCCCCAGATGCCGATTCCCATCCCTGGATGGGGCACGTTTTCCGCAGGGAGAATATTTCCGATGCGAAGGGCGATGAACGAGATCCCGGTCTCGGCCGAGAATGCCCGACCCGCCTCCTCACAGAACAGTTTGCTGACGGCGTATGGATTCAGTGGTGTGGGCGGCATCGCCGTCGTCACTAGTGCGTCGGCAAAGCGGTATCCCGCCATGATTTGGTTGCTGCTCGCGAATATCACGCGCCGCACCGCGTGCTCGCGCGAGGCTCGAAGTACGTTGCCGGTGGCGACGATGTTGCCCCGATGTGCATGCGCCCACGGCGTCGTCGGCAGCGGTGCTCCGGCAAAATGAAGCACGGCTTCGGCACCCCTGAACTGGCGCGCCCACGACTCGTCGTAGCTGCCAAGATCCGCAGTGAATACGTCGTCGCCTCCACAGATGTCGAGACAACGCAGTGAGTACCTGTCTCGCAGGGCGGCCGCGAGTTTGCCGCCGAGGTTGCCCCTCGATCCGGTCACGACGATGGTCGGTTTATCCACTGTGTCTGGTCCCCTTGCTATGCGGTTGTCGTGGGGCAGGGGAGTGGGCGCTTGAAATACCGGATCCGGTCACAAACAGGTCACAATATCGACGAGGGGTTTGCACGGGGGCCTCGGGTTGTTTCAAGACTCGCCTGATGAGACGCTGGCGCAGCTCGTGCGTTCCAGCGGCGCCGTACATACTAGCTGACTTGCCGCAACGCGCTGTCGACGGCGTCGAGCGTCGACTTCATGTCGTCGTCCGTATGCGTTGAGGACACAAACCACGTGCCACGTGAGGTAGGACGGACGCCACATTCCAGCAGCGCAGCAAGGAAGCGGCCGAGCCGCTTCTGATCCGTGGTTGAATACGTGACGTAGTCATGTATCGGGTGACCGGCGAAACACGTATGGAAGGCGGATGGTACACCGCTGACTTGCAGATCGGTGCCGTGACGACGGCCGGCCGCAACGATGCCGTCCATCAGTGCCTTGCCGACGGCATTGATCCGCCTATACGCCGCCTGGCCGTTCGCTGATAGTTCACGGAGCGCTGCCAGCGCGCCAGAAAGACTGACGATGTTCGCGTTATAGGTGCCCGAGTGATTCACTCCGCCGGAGGCGAACAGTTCCATGATGTCACGGCGGCCGGCGAGTGCAGCTATCGGGAAGCCGGCTCCGAGCGCCTTTGCGAAAAGCGACAGATCGGGGCGAATGCTGTACAGCTCCTGGGCGCCGCCGAGTGCAACCCGGAAGCCGGTGATGACCTCATCGAAAATAAGCACGATGTTGTGCGCCTTGGTCACGCGGCGCAGGTGTTCCAGATAGCCCGGCCGCGGCAGGATGCCACCCGTATTGAACATGATGGGTTCGGTAATAATCGCGGCTATCCGGGAAGCGTTCGCGCCGACGTATTGTTCAACGGCCTCGGCATCATTCCAAGGTAGTACCACGATGTCTTCCGAGGCATGCGGCGATTGCCCGGCAGATTGAAGATGGTGCGGACGTGGGATGGGATTACCTTGCGCGGCGACGGGTGGGGTCTGATTGATCAGGATGTTGTCGAACCATCCGTGATAGTGGCCCTCGAACTTGATGACCTCCGGACGTTCGGTGTAAGCCCGTGCGACGCGCATCGCCGCCTGCACCATCTCAGACCCACTGAGCCCGAATCGAACGAGCTCCGCCGACTTGATGCAACTGCAGAATTCGTTCGCGAGCTCGAGTTCGAGCGTGTGTTGCCCGGCAAAGAGTTGGCCAATCGCCAGCGTGCGTGCCACTTCCGCCGTCACGACCGGGGGAGCGTGACCGAGGATGTTGGGGCCCATGCCAAGTGCATAGTCGACGTAGACGTTTCCATCCACGTCGGTCAGGCGCGAGCCAGTGCCGCTCTCGAAGCAGATGGGGGAGCCGGAGAGGCGGACGTTGCTGTTCACGCCGCCGGCGATGCGCGCTTTCGCACGCTCGTGGTAGTGCCGTGACTCCAGTACGGCCGACGTTCCCTCGTCCCGCTGGTGCAGTGTTGTCATTCCGGACGCCCCCCAATAACCATCGCCGGTAGAGCCAGTGTTCTAGGTGTTTGGCAACGGCTTCATAGACCGTCGACCGCAGCAGTATCTCATATATTGGAACAGCAAAATCAAGCTGCGGGTTTCCGAGCAGGTGTGATGACAGCGTGTCGCTCGGCAACAACAGGCGGGCGGAGCTCGCAGGTGAGGCCAAGATAGGCGCGCATATACGCTGTAATAAGCGTGAATAGATGATTCTGCGACTAACCCGCAGGCGCAAATCCGCCACCGCTGAGTGCTTGCGTTCACGATTGCCTGTAGTACTATAG
>JANYIY010000124.1 GCA_025358615.1 Gammaproteobacteria bacterium
TGCGGACGATTCTCACAGCCCTGCGGCTCCGTATCGTCTCGTCGACAATGACTACAGCCTTCTCGATGTGAGCGACTTGGTGTTCATCGACGCGCCCGGCACTGGCTTCGGTCATTTACGCGGAACCGACAAGGAGAAGGCGTTTTACGGCGTCGATCAGGACGCGCATGCCTTCGCCAATTTCATTGTCGAGTTCCTGTCACGGCACAATCGCTGGAATTCGCCGAAGTATCTGTTCGGCGAGAGCTACGGGACGACGCGCTCCGCAGCGCTCGCCAACATTCTGCAAAGTGAAAAATCGTTGGACCTGAACGGCATCATTTTGCTGTCGCAGATATTGAACTTCGATACCAGCGCCGATCAGCCGCAATTCAATCCCGGCGTCGACCTGCCCTATGCGCTGGTGCTGCCCACCTATGCCGCGACCGCCTGGTACCATCACAAGCTGCCGAATCAGCCTGCGGCGCTCGAGCCGCTGCTGAAGGAAGTAGAGAATTTCGCGATGAGCGACTATCTGCAGGCGCTGGCGGCGGGTTCGACGCTGAGTGCCGAACGCAAGACGGAGATTGCCGCCAAGCTGCACGCCTATACGGGCCTGCCCGCCGATTACATCGAGCGCGCCAACTTACGGGTCAACGGCGGCGAATTCGAGAAGACGCTGCTGGGAAGCGAAATCACGACGGGGCGGCTCGATACCCGCTTCGCGGGCCCCACCATCGATCCCATGAGCAAGGAGGCCGACTACGATCCGCAGTCGGCGGCGATTTCTTCGGCCTATGTATCGGCTTTCAACGATTACGTTCGGACCACGCTCAAATTCGGTGAACGAAAAACGTATAAGGCAGAGATGTTCGAGGTCGACAAAGTGTGGGACATGCTGCACCAACCGCCCGGTTCATCCAGCAAGGTCGCCGGCCCGGTCAACGTAATGCCGGATCTTGCCGTTGCCATGAAGCAAAACCCCAATCTCAAGGTGCAGCTAAACGGCGGTTACTACGATCTCGCCACACCTTATTTTGCCGCAGTGTATGAGTTGCGGCAGCTGCCCATTCAGAGTTCGCTCCAGGGCAACATCGAGATGCATTTCTACACCTCCGGGCACATGGTCTATGCGCATGAGCCGGATTTGAAGGCCCTGCACGCGAATGTCGCAGCTTTTATCGAAAAGACCCGCAACGGCGCCGGCAAATGAGCCCCTGTAAGAATTCGCGGCGTAGCATGTAGGACGTCGATACCCCCGGAGGCCGCAGATTTTGCGCGGCAGGCGCCACTGGTACGCAATTTGCTCGCGATTGGGTTATGCATTCCAAACTGAATCTGTAGTCGTATAATTGTTACCGTTCAGTGACGTTCTCGCAGCTCCGGGGGTGTCTTATGCAAAATCAGGTACAGGCGGAAGCGGCTGTGAATGCGCCGCCTGATCTCTCGCCGCACGCGCCGGTATGTCTGCCCTCGGCAGGAACCTATCGCGGCGCTGAATTGGCTTCGGATCTTTTGTCACGGCTGTTTCGCCGTTTGCCGATGCGGCTCACGCTGCGCCTCTGGAACGGCGCGAATCTACAGGTGGGCGCGGCCGACGCCTGCACTCCTGAATCGTCCTTTGCGCTGGTGTTTCGCACCCCCGAGGTAGTGTGCTCTGCGGTGCTGGGACGGGATCCGCTGCGGTTGGCCGAGGCCTACTTTCGCGGCGATTTGGACATTGAGGGCGATTTCTTTGCGGCTCTGCACCTCAAGGATCATCTCCAAGAATTGCAAATGTCCGTCGGCGAGCAGATCGGTGCGGCCGCCGCGGCGATGCGTTTGCGCGCGCTGAACGCGGGCCGGCAGGGTGCACCGGATCTCGCGGGGCCCTCGTATGGTCGCCCGGTCAAGGTGCATTCCAAGGCGGAGAATCGCGACGCCGTTCATTTCCATTACGATGTGTCGAACGACTTCTATGCGTTGTGGCTGGATCAGGCCATGGTGTACTCCTGCGCCTACTTCGAAGCGCCCGACGCGGATTTGGATGCCGCGCAGCGGACCAAGCTCGAGCATATCTGCCGCAAGTTGTCGCTCAAGCCGGGCGACCGCTTGCTGGATATCGGCTGCGGCTGGGGGGCCCTCGTGATGCATGCGGCCAAGCACTACGGCGTCAGTGCCTATGGGGTGACCTTGAGCGCGCAGCAACTGAAAGTGGCACGCGAACGCATTGCCGCGGCCGGTCTTGAAGACAGGGTCATCGTCGCGTTGCAGGATTATCGCGACATTTCCGGCGAGGCGGTCTATGACAAGGTTGCCAGCATCGGCATGTTCGAACATGTGGGCCTGAAGAACCTGCCGGCATATTTTGCCACTGTGCATCGCCTGCTCAAGCCGCACGGTCTGTTTCTCAATCACGGGATAACGCACAACGCGGATGGCTGGCAAAAATCCATGTCCACCGAATTCATCAATCGCTACGTCTTCCCCGATGGGCAACTTGACAACATCAGCAACATTCAGCACGCGATGGAGCGAGAGAAATTCGAGATTGCCGATGTCGAGGCGCTGCGCCCGCACTACGCGCTCACCCTGCGGCATTGGGTTGCGCGGCTGGAGCGCAATCACGAGCGTGCCTTGCAGTTCGTCAATGAAGCCACTTACCGGGTGTGGCGTTTGTACATGGCGGCCTGCACCCTGGACTTCGAGGAAGGAGGGGTGGGCATCTACCAGGTCCTGGCCGCCAAGCGTGCCGCGGGCACGCTGCCGCTGCCGCTGACGCGGCGATATATGTACGACCCCATCCGGGCGCCTACGCAACGCCGATAGTTCACACCCGGCGTCTGTAGGCGTAACCCCACACGTGCACCATCAATGATGGGCTGGACGTCGGCAAAGCTGCAGTGAAATACTGCGGCACATCGCAAGGAATTCATATGCATAGAAAACTCATGGCGCTTGCCGCCGGCGCGGGCTTGACCTGGTCCGCATTCGCGCACGCAGCGTTCAAGGAGTGGCCGAGCTACAACAACACGCTGACCTCCGAGCGCTACGCCACCCTCGATACAATAGACGCGAAAAACGTCTCAGGCTTAAAGGTCCTATGCAGCTTCGATACCGGCGAGCAAGTGGCATTTCAGACGGGGCTGCTGGAAGTCGACGGTGCTCTGTTCGCAACCACCGAGCACGACACGATTTCCATCGACGCGAACACTTGTAAGGAAAAGTGGCGTGCGCATGCCGAATTCGCTTCCGGTTTTCTCAAAGTCAATCGCGGCCTGGCGTGGTTGGAGGGTAGAGTGTTTCGCGGAACGGTTGACGGCCGCGTCATCGCCTACACCGCGAAGAACGGCAAGCCATTGTGGTCGACGGTCATTGCGGATCCCGCAATGGGCGAGTCGGTGCCGGCGGCGCCCATTGCGTGGAACGGATTGGTCTTCATCGGCACCGCCGGCGGCGACAACAAGGGAGTCAAGGGCCGGATGTATGCACTCGACGCCAAGACCGGCAGCATCGTCTGGGAGTTTTACATGGTGCCGAGGGCGCCGGGCGATGCAGCACGCGGACCGGAGGCGAAGGGGATGCCGGCCGATGCGGCTGCTACATGGAAGAATGTGAAAGGCACGCCGGTGAGCGGTGGTGCAACCTGGACTTCCTATTCCCTGGATCCGGTCAAGGGACTGTTGTACGTGCCCGGCGGCAATCCGGCACCGGATTTCGTCAAGGCCGCGCGGCCGGGAGACAATTTGCTGGCCAGCTCCATCGTGGTGCTCGACGCCAAGAGCGGCGCCTATCAACGGCATTTTCAGCTGGTGAAGCGGGATTTTCACGGTTGGGACGTATCCACCGCGCCGGTGCTGTTTCTCAGCAATCGAGGCCATCGGATGCTCGCTGAAGCGCCGAAGGACGGGCATCTATACCTGATCGATCTTAGCAGCGGGACAACGGTGTTCAGAAAGCCGGTCACCACGGTATCTAATGTTGACGCGCCCATAACGGCGCAAGGCACCCGATTTTGTCCCGGGACACAGGGGGGCGCGGAGTGGAATGGCGCCGCCTTTGATCCCGCGGACAATCTCATTTTTACGGGCGTTGTGGACTGGTGCACGACGGTGCGCTTGGCACCGCCGGCATCGCTCGCCGGCGTGAAAGCCGGTGCGCCGTGGAGCGGGGCGACCGAAGGCTTTGGTCAGATGGACGACCCCAAACGTTGGAGCGGTTGGCTGACGGCCAGCGATGCCGTCAGCGGCGCGCGCAAGTGGCAGTTCCACGCGTCGTTTCCCATCATGGGTGGCGTGACGCCGACCAGCGGCCGGCTGGTATTGTTCGGCGACATGGGTGGCAATTTCTACGCGTTCGACGCGGTGAGCGGCAAGAAACTTTGGTCGACCGACTTAGGCGGCGCGATCGCCGGCGGCGTTATCACCTACGAGGCGGGTCAGGGTCAAAGAATCGCAGTCGCGGCCGGCATGACTTCGCCGATTTGGCCGACTCCCAAAGTCAACGGCAAGGTAGTGGTGCTCGGGCTATGACGAGCCTCGCTCGCCGCACAGCAGGCGCAGCGAACTCATTTGCTCACCCCACCAAAGGCCGATCATCCGGCTGAACGCGGCACCCTGCAGCGAGTGGCGGGCCGGATGATCGGGTCGCAAGGCTGACAAGCCATGATGCGTCACCGTCACCAGCGTGCCGGCGGCGGCGGAGGTGAATTCAACCTCTACTTCGGTGCTTTCGTAGGGTGCGAAGTTGGCGTTGCGCCAGGAAAAAGCCAACCGCGGCGGCGGATCCCACACCCGCACCCGTCCCACCTCGAAGACCTGAGGGCCGGCATCGCCGTCGATCGATTCGAACAGCCGGCCGCCCACTTCGGGCTTGATACGCAGCAGCCCTCCGCGAGCGCCGGCGTGGCGAAATTTAACGCCACGCCGCCACCAGCGATCGATCTCGTCGGTGAAGATCTCGAAGGCCAGCGACGGCGGCACCTCAACCATGACGCTGATCCGCGCACGGTCACCGATCATGTCTTGGCCTTACATCCGCGCCGAGAGCTCTCGACGTAGGCTTTGAACGCGTGCAATTGTGCGCGCCACATTTCTTCGACTTGCGCCAGCCATTGCTGCACCGGTTGAAAGGCGGCGGGGTGCACGCTGTAGACGCGCACGCGCGCGTCGCTCTCGATCCCTGCCTCGAAGACCAAACCCGCCTTGCGCAACACCCGTAAGTGCCGGCTGAGCGCCTGCGGACTCATGTTGACGGATTGCGCCAACTCACCGGCACGTTTCGGCTTGTGCAGCAGCGTGCGGATCATTTCGCGGCGCGACGCATCGGCCAGCGCAGCAAAGGCCGCGTCAAGGTTGGGTTTGGCAGAAATCTGCGGCACGATGGGTGGAGCTCAATCAAGCCGGCGGGTTGCGCAGACGCTGGGTTATCCACCACAGGTGACCTTCCAGATCGAGCGCTCCATAGCTTAGGTCGGCCCAGTAGTCCTCACCGTAGTCATGGGTCGCGGGCTCATCCACGATGCGCGCGCCGCGGGCCCGGGCGTGGGCGCAGTGCGACTTCGCGTCGTCGACAAATAGCATGAGGGTCTGAGTGCAGGCGCCCTGCAGCGATTTGGGACTGCGCATAGCCCGCTTCCAAACCTTGTCCGCGTCCGGTGCTTCCTGACCGACCATGATCAGGGCTTCGCCGTAGGTCAGTTCACTGTGCTCGATCCGTCCATTGTCTCCCTCCACTTTGAGACGTACCGAAAAGCCGAAGGCATCGCACAGCCAATCGATGGCCGCCGCCGCGTCTTGATAGAAAAGTCCGCTGGACAATCTCGGCCAACGGTTGGGAGTGGGTTTCATCTCTGGCTCCGCTGCTGAATGTTAACGATGTGCAATAATGTTAACGCCTACGTTAATTAAATGCAAGCCAGCTGCCGTAGCGGCAACAGCGTTTGCACGCGGTCCGTGCGGTGGTGTTAGTATTTTCGGCGCCATCCAAAACAAAAGCAGCAGATGACCGCAAAATTCGCCGAATTGATCATCGAAAGACGCTCCATCGATTATGTGCCCATTGCCGAACGGCACGGTAAGGTGTGGCATCTATGGCCGGTTTGGTTCTCCGGTGACGCGCACCTCGCGACCGTGGCCACCGGCGTGGTCGGTGTCGCGCTCGGCGGGCATTTGTTGTGGATGGCGCTGGCGGTGCTATTCGGTTGCGCTTTCGGCACCTTCTTCATGGCCTTTCATTCGACTCAGGGCCCGCAGCTCGGTCTGCCGCAAATGATTCAGTCGCGGCCGCAGTTCGGTTACATCGGTGCGCTGCTGGTTTGGGGCGTGGCGCTGTTTGCCTATATCGGCTTCAATGCCTTCAATCAGATTCTCGCGGCGCAGACCGTGCAATCGCTGTACGGCGGCGACCGGACGCTGATCATACTAATATTCACCTTGCTGTCCGTGTCGCTGGCGGTGATCGGCTATGACCTGATTCATTTCGCGCAGCGTTGGGTTGCGTATGTGCTGATCGCCGCGCTGCTGATTTTCACGGCGGCAGTGTTGATCAGAGGGCACCTGCCGGCGCAGGAAATCTCGCTGCGCGGCTTTCGCGCCGTGCCTTTCCTGGTGCAATTCTTCGCCGCTGCCTCGTATCAGATTGCATGGTCCATCTACGTGTCCGACTATTCGCGTTACCTGCCGCGCGATGTGGGAGTGGGAGCGTCATTTTGGTGGACTTATCTGGGCGCATTCATCGGCGGCACCTGGATGATGCTGGTCGGAACCCTGGCCGCCGCGCTATATCCCGCCATGGACGTGGCGACGGCGCTGCGCGCCGTGGCCGATTCGGTGTTGCCCGGTTACGGCAAGCCGCTGTTGCTGTGTTCGCTGCTGGGGCTGGTGACTATTACTTCGCTCAATTATTACGGCGCGTCCCTGACTCTGCTCAGCGTCATGGATTCCATAAAGCCCAGCCGGCTGACACTGGCCAAGCGCATGGCGACCCTGCTCGTTTCGACCGTGATCGCGACCGCTCTCGCGCTGGCCTCGTCGCATAACTTCGTGGAGAAATTCGGCGAGTTTCTCGCGGTGCTGTTGTATTTGTTCACTCCCTGGACGGCGATCAATCTCGTGGATTTTTACCTCATTCGCAAGGGGCACTACTCGGTGCGAGAGATTTTCAATCCACGCGGCATGTATGGACGCTGGAATTGGCGCGGCCTATGGGCCTATGGCATCGGCTTCGTCGCCATGATCCCGTTCTTCAGCACCGAGCATTTCAAGGGGCCGGTGGCGAAGCTGCTGGGCGGGGCCGACATTGCCATGCTCATCGGTCTGCCGGTATCGGCGCTGGTGTACATCGCGTGTTGCAGCTCGCTCGATGTGCTGTCCGATCGTCACCGATGTCATGCCGCAGATATGGGACTGGACCCGGACGCGGGCTGACAACGCTATGGAATCGGGGTGCCCAGGAACGCGTTGATGGTGTCGGCAACGGCGCGCGGATCCTCCCAAAACGGATTGTGGCCGAGGCCCTCGAATATTTTGACTTTTGCACTCGGCAGCGCGGCGCGCAATGATTGGCGCACGTCTTCCTCCATGATGGGATCCTCACTGCCCCAGATGAGCAGCGTCGGGGCTATCAGGCGGGGCAGGGTGGCCTGCAGGTCGGCATAGGGATTTGCCGGCAGTCCCTGATCGAGAACCGCGAGCCAGACGCGCAGCGGGATGCCCGCGGCATCTTTGCGCTGCCGCCGAATGAAATCGGGATCCACAGGCGTCGGCGAGTCCCACCAAGCAATCATGAAGGGTGAGTCGGCGTCGATGGGCTCCTTGAGTTTGCGAATCTCGGAGGCGAAATCGAATTGCTTGGCCTTCTTGGGCCCGTCCGGAGGTGAGCCGCCGGTCGAGGCAATCAACACCACATGCGCGGTGCGTTCCGGCCAGAATTCCGCGAAACTCTGGCCAATGATGCTGCCCAAGGAATGTCCGACGATGTCGGCCTTTTGCACCCCCAGCGTGTCCAGCAGCAGCTTGATGTCGTAGGCAAAGTCGAGCCGGTTATAGCAGCACTCCGGCTTGCTCGATTGGCCATGTCCGCGGATGTCGACCAAGATGAGTCGATAGCGCGTCGAGAGATACGGCAGCATGGGCACCCAGTCACGCGCGTTGTCCGTGTAGCCATGAATCAATACCACCGCCGATCCCGACCTCGCACCCATGTCGATGTAGGCCAGCGTTTCGCCGTTGGGCAGCGCGACGGACTTCTTGGCGGCATCGAAAGCGTTGAGGTCTATTTTTGCGGGCGCCGGCGCGGAGGCGGCGGCAACGGCGAGGACCCCACTACCAAGCGAGGCAAGCAGAACGGACAGTGCGCGGCCGCGGAGACTCCGGGTGCGGGCATTCATTTTATTCATGCGCGAATGTTCCTCGAACTCGGTAGGCCATGGACTTTGCAGCGGCGCTCAGTTCTTTAGCCGGAATCCGGTTTTGAATACCCTGGCCACCACGGCCAAGCAGGCGATTAGGAATCCCATGGTCATGCCCATGCTGATGCCGACACTGACATCAGCGGTGCCATAAAAGCTCCAGCGGAAGCCGCTGATCAAGTACACGATGGGATTGAAAAGGCTGAAGGTTCGCCACGCCGGCGGCAGCATGTCGATCGAATAAAAGGCTCCGCCCAGGAAGGTAAGCGGGGTGACGATGAGCATGGGAATGAACTGCAGCTGCTCGAATCCCTTGGCGAGAATGCCGATGATGAAGCCGAGCAGACTGAAGGTGATCGCCGTCAGCAACAAGAAGGCAATCATCCAACCAGGATGCAGGATTCGGATCGGCACGAACAGCGATGCCGTCAGCATGATAGTCAGGCCCAATACCACCGATTTGCTGGCGGCCGCGCCCACGTAGGCGATGACGATTTCGACGAAGGATACGGGGGCGGACAGCAGTTCATAAATCGTGCCTGTGAATTTTGGGAAGTAGATGCCGAAGGAGGCGTTCGACAGGCTCTCGGTGAACAGCGCCAGCATGATCAAGCCGGGGACGATGAAGGCACCGTAACTGACGCCGCCGGGTGTGGAGAGTCGTGAGCCGATGGCAGCACCGAACACCACAAAGTACAGTGAAGTGGTGAGCACGGGAGTTACCAGGCTCTGCACCAAAGTGCGCAACGAGCGCGCAACTTCGAATTTATATATCGCCCATACGCCATGCCGATTGAATGCGGCGGGAGAGAAAGTCTGCCTCATGGGTGATCGCTCACCAGCTGCACGAATATGTCTTCGAGCGTGCTTTGTTGAGTTTGCAAATCCTTGACGACCATCGACAGCTGACCCATCCGCTCGAGCAATGCAAAGATGTCGATGCTATGTGCACTGTCGACGGCGTACACCAAATTCTGCCCGTCGGCCTTGAGCACGAGGCCCCAGGAACCAAGCTCTTGTGGGATCTTAAGAATCGGCTCTTGCAGAGTCAATGTCACCTGCTTCTTGCCGAGCTTCTTCATCAATTGGGTCTTTTCTTCGACCAGGATCAAGGCGCCCTTGTTGATCACGCCGATCCGGTCCGCCATCTCCTCCGCCTCCTCGATGTAGTGCGTGGTCAAGATGATGGTCACTCCCTTGTCGCGCAGGCCGCGCACTAGAGTCCACATATCGCGGCGCAATTCAACGTCGACGCCGGCGGTCGGCTCGTCGAGAAATAGGATCTCCGGTTCGTGGGACAGGGCCTTCGCGATCATCACCCGCCGTTTCATGCCGCCCGACAGGGTCATGATCTTTGCGTCGCGCTTATCCCAAAGCGATAAATCGCGCAATAGCCGCTCGATGAAGGCGGGGTTGGGTGCGCGGCCGAACAGGCCACGGCTGAAGGTCACCGTCGCCCAGACGGATTCGAAGGCGTCGGTCGAGAGCTCCTGCGGCACCAGGCCAATGATGGCCCGCGCCGCGCGATAATCGCGCACGATGTCGTGGCCGTCCGCGGTCACGGTGCCGCCGCTCGCCGTTACGATGCCGCAGATGATATTGATCAATGTGGTTTTGCCGGCGCCATTGGGACCGAGCAGTGCAAAGATCTCACCTTTGTCGATCTGCAAATTAATGGGCGTCAGCGCTTGAAACCCCGACGCATACGTCTTCACGACGTTTTGAACGGAGATGACCGGTGTCACGCCGCCGCTCCTCGCGATACGCTGCGGTACTCAGGCATTGGTGATGCGTTTGACCAGTGCGCGCGTAAATTCCGTGGTACTCGCCTGCCCCCCCAAGTCGCCCGTTCTGGTCTTGTCCACATTGAGCGTGAGCTCGATGGCGGTGCGCAGGCGCGCGGCCATATGCGGCAAGTTGCAGTGCTCGAGCATCATGGCCGCGGCCAGCATCAGTGCTATCGGATTCGCCACGCGCTTGCCGGCGATGTCTGGGGCGGAGCCGTGCACCGCTTCGAATATCGCCGCGTTGGCTCCAATGTTGGCGCCCGGCGTCATCCCCAAGCCACCCACCAGGCCCGCGACCAGATCGGAAAGAATGTCGCCGAATAGGTTCGTGGTCACCAGCACATCGAACTGCCATGGATTCAGCACCAGCTTCATCGCGCAGGCGTCGATGATCACAGTGTCCAAGATAAAGCGGCCCTTGTACTTGCGCTCATACAGTTCCAGTCCCGTTTCCAGAAAAATCCCGGTCAAGGCCTTCATGATATTCGCCTTGTGCACGATGGTGACTTTCTTGCGCCCCGTCGCCAGCGCGTGCTCGAACGCGAATTCCAGCAGGCGCCGGCTGCCCTGGCGGGTGTTGACTCCGGTCGCCATGGCCACGGCGTGCGGGTCGTCGTCGATCTGTATGTAGTGCTCGTGACCGATGTACAGGCCTTCGAGATTTTCGCGCACGACCACCAGATCGATCTTGTCGAAGCGGCCGCCGGGGATCAAGGTGCGTGCGGGCCGCAGGTTGGCATACAGCTTGAACTCTTCGCGCAGTCGTACGTTGGAGGACCGATAGCCACCGCCGGATGGCGTCTCCAACGGGCCTTTCAGGGCTAGGCGAGTGCGTCGGATGCTGTCGATGGTCTGCACCGGCAGCGGATCGCCCGCCGCTTTGACCCCCTCCATGCCGGCGGGTTGGCGATCCCACTCGAACGGCGCTCCGAGGGCCTGCAGTACGGCCAGTGTCGCGTCCATGATTTCAGGACCGATCCCATCTCCTGGGATGAGAGTGGCGGGAATTAACTGTGGCATCGATTGGCTCTCGAGTGATGACGTGAGCGATTAGGATACTCGAAGTGCGCGGGATTACACTGCGCGCCTTACCGAGGATTAATCATTTCCAACGATGAAATCATCGCATCGACGCGCCGCTGGCTGGAAAGATCGGTGATCGGCCTCAATCTGTGCCCGTTCGCGGAGAGCGTGTATCGCGGTGGCCGTGTGCGCTTTCGTGTCAGCGAGCAACGAACCGCGGCCGCGCTGCTCGCGGAGCTGCGCACGGAATTGACCGAGTTGCAGTCGGCGGATCCCGCGCAATGCGAGACGACTCTGCTGATCCATCCGTGGGTGCTCGCAGATTTCATCGAGTACAACGACTTTCTTGAAGTGTGCGAGGCGACCATCGCCGAACTGGATCTCGAGGGAGAACTACAAGTGGCCAGTTTTCACCCCCACTACCAGTTTGCCGGTACGCAGTCCGAAGATATAGAGAACTACACCAATCGATCGCCGTATCCCATGCTGCACCTGTTGCGCGAAGCCAGCATCGAACGGGCAATCGCCGCCGTGCCAGATACCGATGAGATCTACCGCCGCAATATTCGCACGCTGCGCGGCCTGGGCCATGCAGGGTGGCTGCGTCTATGGAGCGATTAGCGCCTTGCGCATGGGAATGAATTCGATGCGCTCGCCATGCCCAACTTCGAAGTACACCATGGC
>JANYIY010000152.1 GCA_025358615.1 Gammaproteobacteria bacterium
CGTGACGTGTCGCCGAGCAGGCTGCCCTCGGGCTCGCGCATGACGAGTATGGGCATCAGGTACTCGAACATGGATCCGGCCCAAGAGACCAAGGCGGAGCTTCTGTCGACGGGAGTCAGCGAGCGTCCGAGCCTGAACCAGTGACGCACGGGCAGATCGCCCTTGGCGATGGCCACGAAGCTTGCGAGTCTTGCTTCCGATCCCAGCAGGTCGTAGCTGCTCGGATCCAGCACGCGCTCTGCCGTGCTGTAGCCGATGGACAGCAATTGGCGCTCAGGCTCGACCAGGAACGTGAAATCCATGGCCAGTGCCAGTGTCCGTGCGCGCCGACCGAGCTCTCCTAAGCGCAGCACCAGATTCGCCACTTCATGGGCATCGGCCTTGATGTCGCGATGGTGGCTCGACACATTGGCGCGCAGCATGTCCGCCCATTTGAGGAGCGGCGCTTGGCTGCCTTCGCCGCGCTCGTCGGTGAGCGCCTGGGCGATGTCGCGAATATTGTCGGCCTGCTCGAGTACCGCGGCCAGCGCGGGGGCGTAGCCATCCGCTCCGCCCGATGCCAAGGAAACATGCATGGCCTCGAGCGCGGCGTCGAGCTGGCTCAAGGACACCCCATAGTTGCGCCGGCCGTCATCGAGCGCGCGAACCACTCTCTGCATGTGCTCGAGCGTGTCCAGGGTGCCGCGCATGTCGACGCCGGTCCAGGTGGATTTGTCCATCCAACCGCGGCAAACGCCCTCGAGCGCCAACAGGTGTCCGGCCAAATTGCCGCTGTCCACGGTGGATACGTACTTGGGATCGAGCGCGCGCAGATTGTGGGTGTCATACCAATTATAGAAATGACCTCGAAAGCGTTCGAGCTTGTCGAGCGAGGCGAACGTCGCCTCCAGCCGATCCACCGCGTCAATCGTGCCCAGCCAGCCGAACTCGCGAGCGGTTGCGATCGACAGCAGATACAAGCCGATATTCGTCGGTGAAGTGCGATTCGCGATCACCGGATGCGGGGCTTCCTGAAAATTGTCCGGCGGCAGCATGTTCTGCGTGTCGGTAACGAAGGTCTCGAAATAGCTCCACGTTTGCCGGGCCATGATGCGCAAACGATGTTCTTCACCGGCGGTCAGGGGCTCCACGCGAGTGCGGTGCGACGGACGGCTGACGACCCGAGCGATCATGGGCGCGCACGCCCATGCCAAGAGGAGGGGCACCGCGATCAGTGAAATGCCGTGGCTGAAGAAAATGAGAAGCAGGCTCAGCGCCATGGCCAACGAGATCCCGCCCAACATGCGCCGGTAGTATCCGAACACAGTGGTGGACGTGCCGACTTTCGATTGCGCGGTAGTGGTCCATTGCAAGAGATCGCGTCGCGAAATCCACAGTCGGTACAGGGTGCGCAGGATGGCGTCCGTCATGACCCACGCCTGATCGGCCAGGAAGACCAGACGCAGGCCGACCATCGACAGTGCTTGCGCGCCTTCCTTGCGCGCGGTGCGCAGGTAACCGCTTCGAGTGAAGTCCGCAAAACGCGGCCGCAGGCTGAACACGAACGGCAGCAGCACCGGCAGCGCGATCGCGGCGACGAAGAATGCGCTCCACACCGCCGTCACTTGGGCTACCCAACACAGTGCCAGACCCAACAAGACCGCGGGCTGCAGCGCGGACCTGCGCAAATTGTCGAGCATTTTCCAGCGTCCGAGAGCCGACATCGGTCCGCGGGTCCCCAGCACCCATGGCAGCAGCTGCCAATCGCCCCGCGTCCAGCGGTGTTGCCGCGCCGTGGCGACGTCATATCGCGACGGATACTCATCGACCACCTCGACGTCCGAGGCCAGGCCGCAGCGCGCATAGATCCCTTCGAAAAGATCGTGACTGAGCAGACGATTCTCATCGACGCGGCCGGCCAGCGTGCTCTCAAAGGCGGCAACGTCGTAGATGCCCTTGCCGCTGTACGAGCCCTCGCCGAACATGTCGTGATAGACATCCGATACGGCGAATGCATAAGGATCGATCCCGCTCGGTCCGGAAAAGACGCTTTGAAAAATAGACGCTTCATGGCCTACGGGCAGCGACGGGGTCACTCGGGGCTGGAGAATTCCGTAGCCTGCGGTGACGCGCCGATTGGCGGCATCGATGAGCGGCCGATTGAGGGGATGCGCCATCTTGCCGACGAGAGAGAGCGCCGAGCCGCGCGGCAGTCGTGTGTCCGCATCCAGACTGACCACGTAGCGCACGCCTCGTGGAACCTGCGGGGGTGTTCCGCCGACGGCCAAGAAGCTCGTGTCCTTCGATCCCTGCAACAGGCGATTGAATTCATGGAGCTTGCCGCGCTTGCGCTCCCAACCCATCCAAACGCCTTGGGTAGCGTTCCACAGACGCCGCCGGTGCAATAGTAGAAAGCGTTCGCCGTCGGCAGCATAGCCGTGCGCGCGGTTCAGGCGCGCAATTCCCGCAGCGGCGACGGCCAGCAATTCCTGGTCGTTGTAGGCATTTTCGCTGGCGGAGTCGCCCCAATCGGAGAGCAAGGCGAAACGAATGTCGCCGTCCTGCGTGGCAAGGTAGTGAACCTCGAGTCCACGCACGAATCCTTCGATGTCGGCCGGACTGGTCAGAAGAACGGGCACGACGATCATCGTGCGCAGGTCGGCGGTCACACCGCCCAGGAGTTCGAGGCCGGGCAGCACATGGGGGCTGCAGAAGTGCGTCGCCCACAGATTGACGACGGCGATACTGATGTCGGAGGCCGCGAGCAGGGCAAGTGCAACGATGAGCGCGGCGATGCCTGCTTGAGTGTGCGGTGGGCCCGCGAAAAATAGCAACGCGCCTGTCATCGCGATGCTCAAGGCGGCAATGCTGCCGGCGTAGCCGTGAACTGCGGCGCCACGGGTTAGGCGGGCAAAGCGCTGGTTCCAAGGGATGCGATAAGCCAGTTCCGCCTCCAATTCGCGCCGTCCGTCGGACACTAAGTAGTATCCCGGCTCCAGAGCGTGAGGCGACACCGCGGCGGCGCGCCCGCCGTTGGCGGCGGCCAGTGCAGCGGCGCGGTTTGCGGCGTCAAGGGCGCGACGCGCCACGTCGAGTTCCGTGTGACGCGAGCGCCGCGACAGGTCTTCGATGGCGTGCCGGTACAGATCGCGGGTGGCGAAGTCGAAGGAACCGAAACTGCTCTCGGTGCGCAACAGCGCGTCCACCAAGCTCACGCTCTCGAAGAACTTGGCCCAGTCGACCGATGAGATCAGCCGCAAGCTGGTGATGACATTGCGTACGCTCAAGTTGACCGCGCCCTGGCGCTGATGCTCATGGTGAACGATGTCGTCCGGCGTGGTGCCTTGCGCGGCCAGCGTGCGATGCAGCCAAGCGAGCGCCGGCGTAGTTTCCGGATCATGGTCGCGCAGCCGCTGAAACAACTGGGCCGCAAATGCATTGGGCAGCCGGTCGGCTTCGACCGCGCGCCGCGCGGCGGTGTTCGGCGTGGCCAGATTGGCGTCGTCCGGCAACAGCTTGTCGGCCAGGGCATCCGCTTGCTCGCGCAGCTCCAAGCGATGCACGATTCCGGAGGCGAGCCGGGCGAGGTTTTCGATCAGCATGACCCGCAGCGTGATGCTGACGGCCCAAAGCTCGCCGATGGTTAGCGGTTGAATCCGCTGATAAGCGCGGCAGAACCGCACCAAAGTATCCAGTTCGAAGTGATTGTCGGAGTGCGCGACAATGGCCCAGGCAATGCCATAAATTCGGGGATAGCCGCGCAAGTGGTCGTTGGAGAGCTTGGGCAGCTCTTTGTAAAATCCCAGCGGCAGATCGCGCCGCACGGCATTGATGTGTTCGTCGATGATGTAGTAGTTGTCCACCAGCCATTCGGCCGCAGGTGTGACGGCCCGTCCCTTGCGAATGCCTTCCATCAGGGTGTGAAAGGCGGCGTTGAGGGTGGCGGCGTTGAACCGCAAGCGGCCGTGCAGCGAAATACCCGCGGAACGGACCGGCCACACCTCTTGTGCCTTCGCTAAACTCTCCGCGTGCTGCTCGAGTCGTTCGACGCTGAAGATCTCGGCGGAAATCGGCTCCTCAATCGGCCGATCCAACAACGCACGCCCGCGGCCGCGCCAGCGGAAATACTTCAATAGCACCTCCTCGTTTGGGAGCGGCGAGGATAGCGCAAACCGCCGCACCGCGGGCTTTGTAAATCTTACCGACGCAAGCGGCGCATACTATTCGGCGGCGACTTCGAGCGCCACGTTCAAAGCGAGGAAATTATCGGGGTTGCCGGTAAAGGAGCCGACCAGCGGCACAGCCTGGGTCGCTTCGCGCGCGACGGCTACGCGGATCAAATTGCGGCCGCCGACCAAGGCGTTGTTCGGGTCGAATTCCACCCAGCCTACTCCGGGCAGATACACCTGTATCCAGGCGTGCGTCGCGCCGTAGGCTCTATGGAAAGCGGGTTCATGGATTCAGTTTCCAGATCGCGAGATTCAAGGCGCTCGCGAAGCCCACCCATATTAGATAGGGCGCCAGCAGCCACGCGGCGCCGGCCTTCACCAGGGCGAACTCGCGGATGGTCCAGAAGATCGCCAGCCACAGCGCAACAATCACGAACAAGCCGGCACCGATATTCCTGGCGCCGAAAAATAGCGGCGCCCAGATGGCGTTGAGCAGCAGTTGAATGCCGTAAGCAGCCAGCGCCGCAGTTCTGCCGCGATGATAGCGTTCGCGCCAAATGACCCAGGCGGCCGTGCCCATCATCACATAGAGCACGCACCACACCGGCCCGAACCAGCTGTCGGGCGGCGCCCAGCCGGGTCGGGCCAGCGCCGCATACCAGTGGCGCGCCGTCGCGGACACGGCGGGCGAGAAAACGGCATCTATCGCGCCCACGGCCAGAGCCGAACCGACAAAGGCCGTGAGAATGAGCCAATTCGGCCGCGCGTTGCGGCCGCGATAGCTGGTTGAGCTCTCGATCGGAATTCTCATTCGCCGCGCAACCTGGCGGATCGAGAGGCAAGGTAGAGCACGATAGCGGCGATCATCTGCAGCCAGCCCAGCCAGAGCATCTTGGTGGACAGGGCGAGCCACGCGAGACCCGAAAGCCAGAGTACGGCAGCAGCGATGGCTGCATCACGCCGCGAACTGCCGCGGCGCATTTCCGCGCGCAGCAGGGCCGCGTCCGTATTCTGTACCTGCAACTTGAGCCGCCCCTCAGTCGCCTCACGCACAGTGGTCTGGAATATTTGCGGCATCTGTTGCAGCGCCATGAGGAAGTCCGGGAGTTGCGCACGAGCGCAGCGCAACACGGCCCGCGGGCTCATGCGCTCGCGCATCCACCTGCGCAGATAGGGCTGCGCCGTCTGCCACAAATCGAGCTCCGGATACAGCTGCCTGCCCAGGCCCTCAATGTTGAAAAGAGTCTTCTGCAGCAGAATGAGCTGCGGCTGCACCTGCATGTCGAAACGGCGCGCAATTTCGAACAACCGCAGCAGCACCTGCGCGAAGGAAATCTCCTTCAGCGGCTTGTTGAATATGGGCTCACACACCGTGCGCACGGCTGACTCGAGTTCATCGACCCGCGTGCCGGGCGGAACCCAGCCGGATTCGACGTGCAGCGCCGCGACGCGGCCATAGTCGCGGTCGAAAAAAGCCAGGAAATTCTCCGCCAAGTAGTGCTGATCGCGCGTCTGCAATGTGCCGACGATGCCGAAGTCCACCGCTGCATAGCGCGGATTCTCCGGGTCGTCGACTTGCACGAAAATATTGCCCGGGTGCATGTCGGCATGGAAGAAATTGTCGCGAAATACCTGCGTGAAGAATATTTCCACGCCATTCTCCGCCAGCCTGCGGATGTTCGCGCCGCGCGCGCGCAATTGCTCGAGGTCGTTGACGATGACGCCGTGAATGCGCTCCATGACCATAACGTCGACCCGGCAGTAATCCCAGTACACCTCGGGCACGTAGAGCAGGGAGGAGCCCGCAAAATTGCGCTTCAGCTGTGCGGCATTGCCGGCCTCGCGCAGCAGGTCCAGTTCATCGAGTATGGTCTTGCGATATTCGCCGACCAGCTCGACCGGACGCAGCCGGCGCGCTTCCCGCCAGTACGCGTCGGCGAGCGTTGCCAGGTACTCCAGCACCTCCAGGTCGAGATCGATGATTTCTCGCATCCCGGGACGCAGTATCTTGACCACGACTTCGCGGCCGTCTTGCAGAGTAGCGACGTGCACTTGGGCAATGGAGGCTGCGGCAAGCGGCACGGGATCGAAGCTGCCAAATATGCCGCTGAGCGGCAGACCATAAGCCTTTTCGATCGATGCGACGGCGATGCTGCCGTCGAAGGGCGGGACGCGATCCTGGAGCTTGGCCAGTTCATCGGCGATGTCCGTGGGCAGCAAGTCGCGGCGCGTCGACACGGCCTGGCCGAATTTGACGAAGATCGGTCCCAACTCCTCGAGCGCCAGGCGCAATCGTTCGCCGCGAGTAGCGCCGATGCTGCGCTGAAACCAGGTCCAGGGCGAAAGGTAGACGAGAAAACGGAACGGTCGGTACAGATGCGTCGCGCGTACGAAATCATCCAATCCGTGCCTGACCAGAGCGCGTTGAATTTGCAGCAGCCGGGCGAGCACCCGCAGACGCATCAAGCGACGCCCTTGCTGCGTTGTTCGAGGCGTAGCAGCCGCGCCTCGATCCGATCTGCAGTGTCCCGCAGCTCGTCG
>JANYIY010000176.1 GCA_025358615.1 Gammaproteobacteria bacterium
TCACGGTTATTGCTTCGCAGTCTGGATATACGTACAGTACCGGCACAGTTCTATGATGAAAGCCAAGACCAATGCATTCGATGCGCTCAACCCCATGCAGCGCCGGGCGGCCACGTTCGGCGCTGCGGTGGCGGACAAGGGTGGAGTCACGGCCGGTCCGATGCTGATTTTGGCCGGCGCGGGCACCGGCAAGACCAATACGCTGGCGCATCGCACGGCTCACCTGGTGGTAAACGGTGTGGATCCGGCGCGCATCCTCATGCTCACCTTCACGCGCCGCGCCGCGCAGGAGATGATCCGGCGCACGCAGAACATCGTCGCGGAAGTGATGGCGGATCGCGGCCGGGCGGGCGATCGCAGCGTGGCGACGCGACTGCTGTGGTCGGGGACCTTTCATTCCGTGGGCAATCGGATACTGCGGCTGTATGCCAAGCACCTGGGTCTTGATCCGAATTTCTCCGTTCTGGATCGCGCCGATGCGGCGGATCTGATGGATGTGGTGCGCCACGAATTGGGATTCTCCAGCAAGGACAAGCGCTTTCCGCGCAAGGATGCCTGTCTCGCCATTTATTCTTATCGGGTCAATACCCGGTTGACGCTGAAGCAAACGCTCGAGGAACAGTACCCGTGGTGCCGTGAGTGGGAGGCGGATCTCACGCGCCTGTATCGTGAATACGTTGGGCGCAAGCAGAAGAATCGCGTGCTGGATTTCGACGATCTGCTGCTTTACTGGCACACGATGATGCAAAATCCGACTCTGGCGCAGAGCTTGGCGAAGAATTTCGAGCATGTGCTGGTGGATGAATACCAGGACACGAGCAGTCTGCAGGGCGAGGTGATTCAGGCGCTCAAGCCCGACGGCCAGGGGGTCACGGTGGTGGGCGATGATGCGCAGGCCATTTATTCGTTCCGTGCCGCTGCGGTGGAGAATATTTTGGGATTCGCCGAGCGTTACAAGCCCAAGGCCGAGGTTGTGGTGCTGTCGCAGAATTACCGCTCGACGCAGCAAATACTCGATTCGGCGAATGCGCTCATGGCGGACGGCGCACGCCAGCATCGCAAGACTCTGCTCGGCATGCGGCAATCGACGCAGAAGCCGTTCTATGTGGCCATGGATGACGCGCAGGCTCAAGCCGAGTACATCTGCGGCAAGATACTGCAGACGCGCGAAGTCGGCGGCTCACTCAAACGTCACGCCATCCTGTTTCGCAGTTCGCATCACAGCGACGTGCTCGAAGTCGAATTCTCCAAGCGCAATATCCCGTATGTGAAGTATGGCGGACTCAAGTTCTTGGAGGCGGCGCATGTCAAGGACATGATGTCGGTGCTGCGCTGGGCGGACAATCCGCGCAATTCAGTGGCGGGTTTTCGAGTGCTGAAGCTGGTGCCGGGCTTCGGTCCGGGCCATGCGAAGCAGGCGCTCGATTATCTGGAAGCGCAGGAATACAGCGTCCAGGCGCTCGCGAGCTTCGATGCACCGCAGCCGGTAAAAATGGAGTGGAAGCGATTTTGCGCTCTACTGGAAAAGCTCGCCGACGCGGCGACTCCGTGGGCCGGTCAGGTGGCAATGGTGCGCGACTGGTACAAGCCGCAGCTCGAGCGCATTTACGATGCGCCGTGGACGCGCATGGGCGATCTGGAGCAGTTGGAGACGCTGGCCACGCAGCATGTCAATCGCGAGCGCTTCTTGACCGAATTGACCCTGGATCCCCCGGTGGCGAGCGGCGATCAGTCCACCGGTGCGTCAAAAGACGAAGACTACGTCATTCTGTCCACCATCCATTCAGCCAAGGGCCAGGAGTGGGACATCGTGTACGTGCTGAATGTCTCGGACGGCAATTTTCCGTCGGAGTTTTCCACCGGTAAGCCGGAAATGATCGAAGAGGAGCGGCGTCTGCTGTATGTGGCGATGACGCGCGCCCGCAATGAGCTGCATTTGTGTGCACCGCTCAAATATCAGGTGACGCAGCAAGCGAAAGACGGCGACAAGCATGTGTACGGCGCCAAGAGCCGGTTCATGACGGATAAGGTGCTGGATACCTTCGAGCGTATTTCGCTGCGCAATATGCGTGGTGTCGAGAATATACGCGAGGATGAGGCGGCTACGGTCGATGTAGGCTCGCAACTGAAAGATATGTGGTAGCCCCGACGGCAGAGTAAGCCGGACGACAACGGGGGAAAAGGCAGCAGTTGTCGTCCGGCTTACTCTGCCGTCGAGCCTTGGGTCAGACCTCGTAATATCAGACCGCCACGCAGCACAAGAGCGGCGCGCTGCCGGACAAAATCAAGGCGTCGATTTCAAGGCGTTGATTACCAGCGTCGAGGACCGCCGCCACCACCGCCACCGCCGCCACTCGCCGGCTTGGATCGAGGCGCCCGTTCCTGGGCTTCGTTGACTCGCAGCGGACGGCCACCCATCTGGAAGCCGTTCGTCTGTTGAATCGCGTTTTGTGCTTCACCGGCGCCCATGTCCACGAACGCAAAGCCGCGCGGGCGTCCCGTCTCGCGATCGTTGATGAGCTTTACCGATTCGACTTTACCGTGGCGCTCGAACAACGCTCGCACTTCGTCTTCTGTCGCAGTGAATGGCAGGTTGCCAACATAGATCGTCGTCATTCAACTAGTCTCACTAACAGGTTGTACCAATGAGCCCGTGTAGGGAACTACCCTACAACTTAACTCTACGCCAGGGGATTATTGTTGGCAAACACTAGATTTGCCGCAGTTATCGTAGGATTTGGCGAAGCCTACTCGACCTCGAGATAGGCATAGCCGTTAAGCTCATTTTCGTAAAAGCGCTTCACCGCCTGCGCTTCGGCCAGGGTCATGCGGCCTTCCTGGATTGCTCGTTCGCAGTCCCGGGCGATTGCCGGATACAGCTCGTCGGTGTCGTACTCCATGTACTCGAGCACCTTGTTGGCGGTGTCGCCCTTGACGATCTCCTCGATCCACCAGCCGCCGCCTTCCTGCAGCCGGATATGCACCACATGGGTGTCGCCGAATAGGTTGTGCAGATCACCGAGGGTCTCCTGATAGGCGCCCACCAGAAACGCCGCCAGGTAGTAGGGCTCCCCGGGGGTGACTTCATGCACTTCAAGAGTGCGTTTGGTCACTCGCGGATGCACGAAGCGATCGATCTTGCCGTCCGAATCGCAGGTGATATCGGCCAACACGGCGTTGCGGGTCGGTTTTTCGCCCAAGCGCTGGATGGGCATGATGGGAAACAGCTGGCCGATGGCCCAACTGTCCGGCAGCGATTGAAACACCGAGAAGTTGCAGAACAGAATATCGCTCAGCATGTCCTCGAGGTTTTCCAGCTCTTCGGGCACCCGATCGAGCTTGCGGCAGTAGTCGCGAATCTTGGCACAGGTGGCCCAGTAGAGTTTTTCCGCCAGGGCGCGAAATTCCAGGCTCAAATACCCGAGGTTGAACATCTGCATGGCCTGCTCGCGGGCCTGCAACCCGTCGTGATAGCACTCCACCAAGCGGCGTTCGTTCACCGATCGATAGCTATCGAACAAATCGAGCACGGGTTGGGGCACCTCTTCCTTGCCGTGATAGTCCTCTTCGGGACGGCCGGTCACCTTGAATTGGTCCAGCTTGGAGGAACCCAAGGTATCGAACACCAGCAGGCTGTGATGGGCGGCAATCGCCCGTCCGGACTCGCTGACGATCATCGGATGCGGCACGTGGCGCGCGTCGCAAACGCTCTTGATGCGGTACACCACGTCGCTGGCGTATTCGTTCAAGGTGTAATTCATCGAGGATTCGAAGTTGGTGCCGCTGCCGTCGTAGTCGACGCCCAGGCCGCCACCGATATCGATGTACTGAAGGCCGGCGCCCATGAGCTTGAGTTCCGCGTACACGTGCGCCAGCTCGTTGATGGCGTCCTTGACGCGCCGAATGTCCTGCAACTGGCTGCCCGGGTGGCAGTGCACGAGCTGCAGGCAGTCCAGCATGTTGCGCTCCTTGAGCAGCGCGTGAAGGTCGAGGATTTCGCTGATGAAGAGCCCGAACTTGGACTTTTCGCCGGCGGATTCGCGCCAGCGGCCGGCGCCTTCGCTGGCAAGCTTGACGCGCACGCCGATCTTGGGCCGTACGGAGTAGCGTTCGGCGTGCTTTAAAATCAGATGAATTTCTTCGTAGTTCTCAACCACCGGAATGATGGTGCGGCCGAGCTTGGTGGCGATGATCACCGCTTCGATGTAGCTGTCATCCTTGAAACCGTTGCATACCACGATCCGGTCGGGTGCATCCTCGGTGATGGACAGGACGGCAAGCAGCTCGGGTTTGGAGCCGACCTCGAGCCCGAAGCCGAATTCCTTGCCGTAGCGATATACCTCTTCGACCACGAGGCGCTGCTGGTTGACCTTGATGGGGAACACCGCGGCGTAACGATTCTTGTAGCCGTTCTCGGTGATGGCGGTACCGAAGGCCTCGGCGATGTGGCGCAGGCGATGCGCGAGAATGTCGGAGAAACGAATGACCACCGGAGTGTGCAGGTCGCGGGCCTTCAGGCCCTGCACCACGTCGACCAAGTCGATTTCGCGCGCGGCATCCATGCTGGGCCGGATCACCACATGACCCTGTTGGTTGATCGAAAAGTATCCCTTGCCCCAGGCTTCCACCTGGTAGAGATCCAGCGATTCTTCGATCTTCCACGCCAGGTTGGCGGGCAGCGATTTGGCAGGAGTGTTCATGTCGCGCGCACATTAACAAATTCACGCGGCAAGTAAATGTCAACTGCGGGCGATGGGACGCCGCCGATCGCGAATCCACTCGCTCCAGGATCCCGCGTATAGCTTGCCGCCGGGAAGCCCGGCCACTTCGAGGCTGAGCAGATTGTGACAGGCCGTGACGCCGGAGCCGCACATGGCGATGAGATTTTCAGGTGCGGTGCCCGCGAGGCGCTCGAGCCATTGTGCCTTGAGTTGCGCAGGCGGCAGGAAGCGATTGTCTGGGGCGAGACTATTGGAGAAAGGATGATTCACTGCGCCGGGAATGTGACCCGCCACGGGATCGATGGGTTCCACTGCGCCGGCAAAACGCTCCGGCGCACGTGCATCGACCAGTAATGGCTTGGGCGAGAGCGGCACGGAGGGGAGTAGCAAGCGCTCGAGTTGGACGCTGGTGACAGCGGTTGCGCCCGCGGAGGCGGCGGTGGTGACGGTGGCGTCGGCGACGGCCCCGAGTCGCAGCGCGAAGCAGTCGGGAGCGTCGGAGGCGGTTAATTCGGCAGGTTCGCCCGACTGCAGCGGCCCACCGTGCCGGTTCCACGCCTGAATGCCGCCGTCGAGCACGGCCACGGCGTCATGCCCCAGCCAGCGCAACATCCACCACAGTCGCGCGGCGAACGAGCCGTTGGCCTCGTCGTAGGCCACGACTTGGCTGTCGTTGGCTATCCCAAGTTGGGTCAGGCGTGCGGCGAAGTCTTCTGGGGTCGGCAAAGGATGGCGGCCGCTGTGAGCGGTGATAGGCGCCGACAGATCGCGATTCAAGTCAGCGTGGCGCGCTCCGGGAATATGCGCTCTGAGGTAGGCCTGCCGGCCAACCTCTGGTTTCATGAGATCGAAGCGGCAGTCGATGATGGCCAAGCGTGCCGTGCCGAGCAATCCTTGCAAGGTGGCGGCATCGATCAGTGTATGAAATGGCATGATTTGCAGCTTAGCCCGATGCCTCGCGAAGCGCATCCGCTACAATTGACCGATGGCACTCACTCTTTACTGGGGCAGCGGCAGTCCGTTCTCGTGGCGCGTTCTATTGGCGTTGGAGCACAAGGGGCTGCCCTATGAGTCGCAGCTGCTGCACTTCGACAAACAGGAACACCAATCGCCGCAGATGTTAAAGCTCAATCCGCGGGGCCGAGTGCCGGTGCTCAGGGACGGCGACTATGTGGTGTTCGAATCGGTGGCGGTGTTGTACTACCTCGACGTCAAGTATCCGCAGGCGCCCATATTCGGTTCGACCCCTGAGGAAGCGGGGGTCATTATGCGTGTCATCTGCGAATTCATGGCCTATGCCGAACCCTCGCTGCTGAAAATCACGGAAGCCATTTTTACCGGGCAGGTTGCGGAGAACATCGACGAGCTCACCGATGCCATGCACGTGGTGGGGCGCGAGGCGCGCACCATTGAGGGACGCTTAAGCAAGGAAACGTGGATCGTCGGCGCTAATTACTCCGCCACCGACATGGTGATTTTCCCCTGGATTCAGGTACTGCGCCGCGCCTTGGATAGAAGCAGCGCCGCAGAATTGGGTGCGCGCTTCCTGCCCATGGAACGCAACTATCCGGCGCTCGCGCGCTGGATTCATCGCATCGAATCACTGCCCGGCTACGAGCGCACGTATCCACCGCATTGGCGCGAGACCTAGGCGCCAGGTAGGCTGGCGACGCGCCCGCAAGGGGCGTCACGTAGCAAAATGACTGCGTAAAACACAATGAGAGGGCAAACCAACATGAGACAAGAATTATGAGCAATCACGAAGTGCATGTGAACTTTGCGGGCAAGATCGTATTTGTGGGTTTCGGCAGCATCGGACAGGGTGTCTTGCCACTGATCTTGCGTCACATTGGCACTTCGGCCGCTCGCATCACCATCGTCACCGCAGAGGACAGCGGACGCAGCGAAGCGGACCAATTCGGCGTGAAATTCGTCAAAACCGCGTTGACCCGGGACAACTACCGGCAAGTGCTCGAGCCGTTGCTGGACTCCGGCGACTTTCTGCTCAATTTATCGGTGGACGTGTCGAGCGTCGCCCTCGTTCAATTGGCGCGCGAACGCGGCGCCCTGTATCTCGATACCTGCGTCGAACCCTGGACCGGGGGCTATACGGACCCGCAGGCGTCGGTGGATTCGCGTAGCAATTACACTATGCGCTTGGATGCATTGAAATTGCGGGACGGGGCGACGAAAACGCCCACGGCCGTGCTCACTCACGGCGCCAATCCCGGATTGGTATCGCACCTGGTCAAACAGGCTTTGCTCAATATTGCAAAGGATATCGGGGTCGATGCGGGGCTGCCGGGGAGCCGCGAAGCCTGGGCCAAACTCGCCCAGAAGCTCGGCATCAAGGTCATGCACATCGCCGAGCGCGACACGCAAGTCTCGAACGTTCCGAAAGAAGCGAATGAATTCGTCAACACCTGGTCGGTGGACGGCTTCGTCAGCGAGGGCGCTCAGCCCGCCGAACTCGGCTGGGGCACGCATGAGAAACATTTTCCGGTGGACGGTGGCCGTCACAAGCTGGGGTCGGGCTGCGCCATTTACTTGAATCGTCCGGGCGCGAGCACCCGGGTCCGGACCTGGACGCCGAAGGCGGGGCATTTCCACGGTTTTTTGATCACGCATTCCGAAGCGATTTCATTGGCGGACTACTACACCGTCATGGACGGCGAGCGGGTGGCGTATCGGCCCACCAGCCACTACGCCTACCACCCCAGCGACAACGCCGTTCTCTCCGTGCATGAATTTGCCGGCAACAACTGGCATCTGCAGGATCGCAAACGCATCATGTTGAACGAGATCACCGCCGGCATCGATGAACTCGGGGTGCTGCTCGCCGGGCATAAAAAGAACGCCTATTGGTACGGCTCGCAGCTATCCATCGATGAAGCCCGCAAATTGGCGCCCTACAACAGCGCCACCAGCCTGCAAGTCACCGTTGCGGCCCTCTCGGGCATGATTTGGGCGATGGAGAATCCCAATAAGGGCATCGTCGAGCCCGACGACATGGATTTCAAGCGCCCGCTCGAGATCTGCCTACCCTACCTGGGGAAGGTGGTCGGCGAATACACGGATTGGACGCCGCTGCACCAGCGCGGCGAGCTGTTTGCCGAGGATCTCGACACGGCGGATCCCTGGCAGTTCAAGAACGTGCGGGTGGTTTGAGCGCGTAGCTGACGGCGACCACCGCGAAGGTGGTCGCCCCTCCCGGCAGGGAGACCTGCACTTCATCGTCGATGCGCTTGCCCAAGAGGCTGCGGCCCAGCGGCGAGTCCATGCTGACGTAATCCTCCGCCATGTCGAATTCGTCCGGCCCGACCAGCCGATACCACCGTAGGTCGCTGTCGCTCTCGATCTGTACCCAGGCGCCGAAATACACCCGCGTGGGATCGCGCCGGCCCAAGCGGGCCTGCGGATCGACGATGGTCATGCCTTCGAGCCGCTTGCGCAGGAAGCGCACCCGCCGATCTATCTCGTGCAGGCGCTTCTTGCCGTAGGTGTACTCGGCGTTTTCCGAGCGATCGCCCTGCGCGGCGGCCTCTGCCACGGCTTGAGTGACGCGCGGGCGCTCCTCATGCCACAGCTCATCGAGTTCATCCCGCAGGCGCTCGGCACCTGCGGGAGTGATGTACTTCGAGCCAGGCGGGGTGGGTGGGCGGTATCTTGACACAGCGCAATAAAGTGACGGTCCATTCTTAGGACGTGAACTTAGTTCAGGAGCGATTGCAGTCTACTGAGTGTTTGTTCACAGATTGCTCACGCCGCGAATCTTAAGCTCTATCCCCATGAGCGTTAAATATTACACCCACTTTATCGCGCAGTCGGAAGGAGCCGTCGAATACAACGAATATCGGGGCGTGGTGGAACTGCTCGATCGATCCAGCAAAGTTGCAGGCGATCGTGAGATTGCACGGATGTTGGCGCGCAGCTTCGACCTCGAAGAAACCGATATTCAAGTTCTGCAATGGGACCATCTGCACTGAGCGTCCCAACCGATTCAATCCCCTAGCGGGCTTTACTTCCCTTCATTGAAGTCCGCCTCTCCAGCCCCGAGCTCATCACTCGGGGCTTTTTTTGCTGGAGTGTTAAACTGCGGCGACGCCCCCACCCCCGAGGGGCAGGAGGGGCTTCATGCGTAATTTGGCGTTAGGACTTGCCGCGGCGGCGTGCCTGCTATTGTCGGGCTGCGGTTACAACACCATGCAGACCCAGGATCAGCAGATCAAGGCGGCTTGGTCGGAGGTGCTGAATCAATACCAGCGCCGAGCGGATTTGATTCCCAACCTGGTCAACACCGTCAAGGGCTACGCAGCGCAGGAAAGTTCGGTGCTGCTGGGGGTGACTGAGGCGCGCGCCAAGGTGGGTTCGATCCAGGCCACACCCGAGCTGGTCAACGATCCGGCAGCCTTCGCCAAGTTCCAGGCCGCTCAGGGGGAGCTATCGAGCGCCCTGTCGCGCCTTCTGGTCGTGACCGAAAACTACCCGCAATTGAAATCTGATCAGAATTTCCGCGACCTGCAGGCGCAGCTCGAAGGCACGGAGAATCGCATCACGGTGGCGCGCAACCGCTATATCCAAGCGGTCAAGGACTACAACGTGTCGGTGGTGACTTTTCCCGGCAATCTGACTGCCATGGTGTTCGGTTTCAAGGCGAAGCCGAACTTCGCCGTGGAGAATGAAGCGGTGATCTCCAAACCGCCGACCGTGGACTTCGCGGCCCCAGCCCCAGCCCCAGCCCCAGCCCCGGCGCCCGCTCCCGCGCCGACAACGGCACCCGCCACGCACTAGTGATGTCTGTACGCCGCATCGGGCGCGCCGGGGCAGGGTGCATGCTGCTGCTCGCGGCGTCGCTCGTGCAGGCGCAGATTGCGGTGCCGCCGCTCACCGCACGGGTCACGGATCTCACGGGCACGCTGTCCGGGGAGGCAGTGACGCGCATCGAGGCCAAGCTCGCGAACCTGGAAGCCAAAAAAGGCAGTCAGATCGGGGTGCTCATCGTGCCCACCACCCAGCCCGAGGAAATCGAGCAATTCGGCATTAGAGTTGAGGATGCGTGGAAGCTCGGTCGTAAGGGCGTGTCCGATGGGGCTTATGTGATCGTGGCCAAAAACGATAGGCGCGTGCGTATCGAGGTGGGCTATGGCCTGGAAGGCGCGCTGCCGGATGCCATTGCGAACCGTATCATTGCCGAGGCCATCACCCCGCGATTCAAGGTGGGCGACTACGACGGCGGCGTCGAAGCGGGCGTCGATCAAATGATTGCCGTGGTCAACGGCGAGCCGCTGCCGGAGCCGGACAAGAAATGGGAGCGCCGCAGCGGAGTGGGCCATCTGCTGCCGCTGTTGCTGGTAGTGGTATTCGTCGGCAGCGGCGTGCTGCGCGCGCTATTCGGCAGACTGTTCGGGTCGGTGGCCACCGGCGGGTTGGCCGGCGGGATCGCGTGGCTGTTGAGTCATGTACTGCCCATCGGCTTGGGCGCCGGTGTGGTGGCCTTCTTGTTCGCCATGCTGGCGGGAGCCAATTCTCGCGGTTGGTCGGCCGGCAGCGGCTGGGGCGGCGGATTCGGCGGCGGTGGCTTCGGCGGCGGGGGGTTCGGCGGTGGCGGTGGCGGAGGCGGCGGAGGCGGCGCCTCGGGGAGTTGGTGATGCAAATTGGGCGCCTCATCCGTCACGTTGCCGCGACTCACTGGCGTACGCGCATGTTGTTTCCGAAAGCGGCGCTCGACGCCATCGAGCAGGCCATCGGCCGGGTCGAGCTGGCGCATCGAGGCGAGATCCGCTTCGCCATCGAAACGGCATTGTCGCCGCTGCACATTCTGAACAATTTGGCACCGCGGTCGCGAGCGCTGGAGGTGTTTGCGCACCTCAAGGTCTGGGATACCGAGCATAACAATGGGGTCCTGATCTACGTGCAAATGGCGGATCGGGACGTTGAAATCGTTGCGGATCGGGGCTTCGAGGGCCGCGTCAGCCTGCCGGAGTGGGAAGCCGTGTGCCGCCTCATGGAAGAGCATTTCCGGGCGGGGCGCTTCGAGGCGGGCTCCATTGCGGGGGTGGACGCCATCGGCAATCTGCTGGCACGGCACTTTCCGGCCGCGCCGGCGCTCACCGGGCCGGCGCATAGCCAATTGCCTGACCGGCCGACTTTGCTGTAGAAAAGGCTCATGAAGTTCATACGCTTAGCCGCTTGCAGCGGCCTCCTGGCCCTGGTCGGGTGCTCGCTGTTTCGGCCCACTCCGGCGCCACCGCCGCCGGTGGTCAAGGAGTTGCCGCCGCCCGTTCCGCAGCTGCCCACCCCCAACGCCACTCATCGCTCCGCGGTGGAGCCGAACAGTGACATCGTGGGCTATGTGCAGAAGACAGTGATCGGCAAGGAAGACACTTTGCCGGACATTGCGCGCCGCTTCGATGTCGGCTACGAGGAGATGCTGACGGCGAATCCCGGCGTTGACCCCTGGCTGCCCGGCGTGGGCCGCGAGGTAGTGGTGCCGACGCAATTCATCTTGCCCGCTGCTGCGCATGAGGGCGTCGTGGTCAACGTGGCGGCCATGCGCATTTTCTACTATCCGCCTCACAAGAAGGGTGAGCCGCAAATGGTGTTCACTCACCCCATCGGCATCGGCAAGGTGGGTTGGAAGACACCGGAGGGCTCGACCAAGATCGTCAGCCGTCAAAAGGACCCGGTGTGGGTGGTGCCGAAGTCGGTTCGTGAAGAGCACGCCGAGGACGGCGAGAAGCTGCCCGCCCAGGTGCCCGCGGGGCCGGACAATCCGCTCGGCCAGTACATGTTCCGCTTGGGCTGGCCGAGCTACCTTATTCACGGCACCAATAAGCCCTATGGCGTGGGCATGCGCTCCAGTCATGGCTGCATGCGCCTGTATCCGGAGGACATCGCCGTGTTCTTCGATTTGATTCCGATCGGCACCAAGGTGACAGTGGTCAATCAGCCGTATCTGTTCGGCTGGCGTGACGGCACGCTGTACCTGCAGGCCTACACGGTAATGGAAGACGATTCGCGCGATTGGAGCAAGAACCGCACACGGCTGCTCGCCAATCTGCTGAATCCAAAATTGCAAAAGAAAATTTCCGACCACGACAAGGAAATTGATTGGCAGAGGGTGGGCGACCTTGCGCACACGCCGCGCGCCGTGCCCGTGCCCGTCACGGGCGGCCGGGGCGGTATCGACGATGTGATCTCGAACTCGCTGCTGGTGCAGAACACCTTGCCGGCGGGCTCCAATTGGGACGGCAAGACCGGCTTGTTGGTGGACGAAAAGACATTCAAGGAATTGGTCGGTGGGAAGGCCGAAGCTCCACCCGTCCCGGCGCAGACTCAAGCCGCCGTTCACTGATGCGCGCGTTTCTGCTGCGCTTCTGTCTCGCTTGTCTGGCGCTGAGCTGCATAGGCGCCGACTCCTCGCCCATCGAGCCGCGCACGGACTACCACTCATACGCCAATGTTGATCAGTTTCGAACCACGCATATCGAGCTGGATTTGCGGGTCGATCTCGTCAATAAAACCATCGACGGCACTGCAACCCTCGATCTCAAACGTCTCGAGCCGCGCGCCACGCAGCTGGTGCTCGACACCAAGGACTTGAGAATCAACGACGTGCGGCAAAAATCCAATGATGTGCTGGGCGCCACGTCCAAGGATCAAACCATCTGGGTCAGCCGGCCGTTTCACCTGGATAAGCCGGATCCGATCTTGGGCAGCGCGCTGGTCATCGACCTGC
>JANYIY010000182.1 GCA_025358615.1 Gammaproteobacteria bacterium
ATCCCGGGTGACCAGCAGGCCGCGGCCGCTGCGGCGAAACTCGGTGATCGCCGCGCAATCCTGCGCTGTCAAACCATCGCCCACATCCAGCGCAAATAGCCACAATTCATCAAAATCGCTGCGATCGAGCGTCGGGAGCACGGCGTCCGGGGAACCCAAGGGGCTGCGATCCCGCGTCGTCACCTCGAACAGCGGCTCACCGCGCGCCCGCCGCTGCTCTCTCAAGAAGCCGGCCAACCGCGAAAATCGCGCGATCGACCAATCGTCTAGCGTCACCGGTATCGTGGTCTGGAGCAGGATTTTGATCGGTTTCATTGCAATTAATTCTCCAGCACGCCCACTTTCTTGGAGCGCAGCGCGAGCGCGACATAGTACACAATGCCAATGCCGATCCAGCAAGCGCCGAGGATTTTGGCCGCACGATCCATTTCATAGAGCACGTACAGAATTACACCCGCGCCCGTCAGCGGGAAGATGAAATGCCGCAGCCAATCGCCGCTGCGCCGGCGCACGAGATAGTGATTGATCATCGACAGATGCAACAGCACGAAGCCGCTGAGCGCGCCAAAATTCACCACTTGAGTGAGATCATCGACGCGCGCCGCAAAGAACAGACCGACCAGAAGCGAAACGAGCGCCACCGCGAGGGTGCTCACATAGGGCGTCTGGTAGCGGGGATGCACCTTAGCCAGGACAGCGGGCAGTTTGCCGTCACGAGCCATCGCAAAAAGAATTCGGGACACGGCGGCCTGTGCGGCCATAGCGTTCGCTATGGCCTGGGCAATCACAATGGCCAAGATTGTGATCAGGCGCAGCCACACGCCGCCGGCCCGCTCCGCCACCTCGTAGAACGCCGTGTCCGGTGACGAAAAGCGCATCCCTTGCGCCAAATCGGTGGCGATCCACGTTTGCAACATGAACAGAGCGCCGACCAGCAGCAGCGACCACACCGTGGCGCGGCCGATGGCATTCTGATTGCCGCGGCTTTCTTCCGCGAGCGTTGAAATGCCGTCGAAGCCGAGAAAGGAGAGTACCGCGATCGAAGTCGCTCCAGCAACCGTCGACCAGGAAAAAACCTGCGGATTATAGATGGGCTTGAGGGTGAGGGAGCCCGCCCCCACCCCATGATACAAGGCGATCAGCCCCAGAACCACGAACAGCGCCAGCGTCGCCAATTCCATCACCAGCATGTATCGATTGACGCGAGCAGTGAATTCGATGCCGAGCAAGTTGACGATGGCGTTGAAGGAAATGAATCCGGTCAGCCAGATCCATGCGGGCACGCCGGGAAAAATCGGCCGCAACGCCACCGCGCTGAACAAATACAACAGCGAAGGCACCAAAATGTAGTCGAGCAATATGAGCCAACCTGAAAAGAATCCGGCGATCTCGTGCAAGCCGCGCTGCGCATAGGTATATACCGATCCGGCCAGCGGAAACGCACGCGACATGGCGGCATAGCTCAACGCCGTGAAGAACATGCCGACGAGGCCGACCAGATAAGCCAGCGGCACCATGCCCTTGGACGCTTCCCACACGAGACCGAACACCGCGTAAGGCGCGATCGGCAGCATGAAAATCATGCCGTAGATGATCAAATCCCTGGTAGTCAGGGCGCGCTTCAATTGCTCCTTGTAGCCGAATTCTTGTAGCGACATACGCGGCAGTCTAGCTCAAGATCCGTTCGCTCACGCCCGGCGTGCACGGCACTCGAGATTTCGTACAATGGCGCATGGTCAAGGCTCCCCGACACACCATCCATCAGTGCCGTGTCTTTTTACCTGCCGCGGATCGTATTCGACTGACCACCTGTCGGCGCCGTTGCCGGGTGCTGCGCCACATACCGACGCCGGCCGGTCAACCAAGCCGGCGCTGCACCGTTATACTGGGAGCCGCTACTATCGCGGCAACTTAGTGGAGTACCTAGCATGAATACGTGGCGGAAATTGGCAGCTATCGTGGGCTCGAGCCTGCTCCTAACCGCCCTGGCTTCGGCCGCCGACGCGCCGACGGGCGCGATGGGGGTTTGGCAGAAGCACGAGTACTCCTTTGCCTATATGGGTTTTACTACGACGTATTCCTGCGACGGGCTTGCCGACAAGGTCAAGGTGCTGCTGATCGCAGCGGGTGCACGGCCCGACGCGAAATCTCGCGCGGGAGCCTGCGCCTCCGGCTTCGGGCGGCCGGACAAATTTGCGCGGGCAAGTTTGACCTTCTACACGCTCGCCCCCGCTGCAACTACGGCCGCCACCGATGGCACGCCCGTTGACGCCGTCTGGCGGTCTGTGTCGTTCGCCTATCGGTCGCCGCGCGAACTGACCACCGGAGACTGCGAACTCATCGAGCAGTTCCGTAATAACGTACTGCCCATGTTCACCACCCGCAATGTCGACAATCGCACCACGTGCGTGCCGCACCAGGAATCCGGGTCGAACATTAGTCTGCGCTTTGAATCGCTCGCCGCCGTCCCGACGGGTTCGGCAGCGCATAGTCAGCCCGGCGCCGGCTAGCCTACAAGTGCTCGTCGCGCAAACGTCCGCCGAGAGCGGCGGACACGCTGGCGATGAACGCGCCGATGAGCATGGACAAGGCCGTATAAATGGCGACTTGAGTCGCCGCCTTTGCCGCCGCCGCGGCGTCTGCCTGCGTCTTCAGGCGCGCATCCAACGCTGCCGCCACAAATTCGGTGACGCGCCGCTGCGCATCCGCGGCCGGCACACCGGCCCGCGCCGCCACCAACTCCGTCAAATAACTGCGGTCGGTATCCGATACGCTGCCCGTGGACCATGCATTGGCGATGATATGATTCGCTTCCTCCCGCGCCTCGCCGGCCGCCGGTGCGTCGCTGGCGTGACGAAACAATTTATCCGCGGCGTAGGCGTCGACAGAGTGAACTGCGCCGGCGGCGACGTGCGCTCCGCCCTCGATCACGGAAAAAAAAGTTGTCGCGAGAGTGGCGCTAACTAGAACTGTCGCGACCGCCCAGGTGATCAACCCGTGCGCGGTGTCGCGAAAGAATACCTCGTGCGCATGCGTGCCTACCCAGCGCGTGCGGACTCGGCCCGCGATGTATCCGCCAAAAGCCGACGACACCCACTGCATCACAATGAACCAGATGGCCGTCCCGATCGCGAATGTCGTCACTGAAATCCCATGCATGGGCCACGGCGGAACCGAGGCGAATCCCAAGCCGGCACCGAGCGCCAGAAAAACGAGGGATACCGCTGCGGCGACGAAGGCGCCTGCGATAATCGCCGGCCATGAGACCGCGGATCTACCGAGCTCCCGCGGCGCCTCTACGACTTGTACCATCTTATTCCCCGTCGACTAGCGGTGTGAGCACATGGCCAGCAACAGGATTATCGGCAGTGGCACACCCAGCAACCAAAGCAGAATTCCGCGACCCATGATGAAACCCTCGTTATGAATTGTTTGTATAAGAGCGTTGCCGCCCCGTTTACTGCGATACAAACTGTGCGCGCCCTGGCGGCCTATATCTACTCCAGGCGCGACGCATCGGGTGTAAGGGGTTTCTTACGGCGGGCTTGCGCAAGGCGCGCCAGTACCTGCCGTCGATCCGCAGCGTCACGCTGCGCGGTTCACAGTCGCGACGCGTCGGCTATTTGTTGTTCTGCGAAACCACCCGCGCGGAGGTGTTACGCTTTTCGCGGATATAGCGCTCGTTCGTAATTTCTATTACCGCATGCTTGCCGGTCGCTCCCACATCCTTGCGCGGTTCGAAACGCTGGTCAGCGAATCGTTCACGCTCGGCCGAGCTGACTCGTTTGACGCTCGGATTCTCGTAAAACTCAGACAAATAGCTGGCGACCGCGGCGGCCGCCATCTCTTCGGCGAAGAATCCCAGGCGTAAGGCATGCACGATGCGACCTTGATCGATGCCAGCCACGGAGTACAGGCGGTACACATCGAAGATATCGAGGTTCGGCACCGCCTCCGAATCGAAGGCCTCTTCGGACAGCGACAGCTGAATCACGAACCAGCGAGACGCCTGCTCGCTTTCCAGTTCCAGCACCGTTAAAGCCCGCACGGTCTGCGTCGATTCGACGCTCAGCAATCGCTTCTTCGACTCCTCGACAGGGTTTGGGGGAGTTGCGGTGGGGCTAGGTACGGACCGCGTAGCTTGCGGCGCAGGTACCACAAGCTTTGCGGGCGCCGATCGCGGTGCCGGTGCAATCGGGTACGGGACAGCGACTACCGGGCGTGAGGGCGGCGCGACCACAGGTTTCGGCGCAGCAGCCACGGGGGGCGCCACAGGCCGCACCTCAACGCGTGGCGGCGGCGCAGCCGGCACGACCAGTACAGCGGGCACTACAACTGCGGCGGGTATTGCCACCGCAGCGGGTGCCACAACCGGAGTGGGTGCCACAACTACAGCGGGTGCCTGAGCCACTGGCGGCGTGACCACCCGGTCAAGCAACACCGGCAGCACCGCCGACATTGCCGGAGCGGTAATCGCCGGCAGCGGCGCAGCGGCCAACGCCTGCACCAGCGGCAAAACTGGCGGCGCTGTCTCGATGGCCCTAACGGTCGGACCGGGTCCAGTTACCTTGACCGCCGTCCGCTCAACAGCCCTTATAGCGGGGATAGGCTCGATGGCCTTGGCGACAGCCTTGGCGACCGTCATGGGTTCTACGACCTTCACAGTGTCAACGACCTTTGGTGTCGCGACGACCTTCACGGTCTCGACAACCCTCACTGCCGATGCCGTCTTCGCCTGCAGAGCCGCGATCGCCCGCAAGTCGTCCGCATCGGCGGTTGCCGTCAATGCGCCGGGATAGACGTCGCGAACCCTTTCGAGGATGGCGTCCGCATCGTCCTCATTGGCGAAAGGGCCAAGCCGCAGGCGATAGCGCATTCGCCGGTCTTCGGTACGCTGCACCTGGTAGACATGAGCTGCGTGGCCTGAGTCGAAGCCTTTGGCAGGCAAATCGATCGGCGCAGTCGACACGCTGAGATTGATGACGAAGGGCCCGGGACCGCCGAGCCGCGTTTTCTCCGGCAGTGGCGCGAACAAATCGTCGATGCTGAGATGCCAAATATTTCCGGTCACTGGTGTATTTATCGGCTTTGCCATAAATGATTTTTTCCACCAACCTTGCGACGCTATGAGAATAGTGGCTAAGCAAGCGCAGTGAAACCGTGATCAATGTCTCCGCGCGGCGACAAAGTCGATGATTGCCGATTTATGTCAAGGACCGCGAGCTCACCCGACGGATCACGTTATGTCATCGCCGCACGCAAAGTTAAATTCGACGACGCGGGCAAGTCCGCGCAACTTTCACTTCTTCTGCAGTGAGTAAACCTCGCGCCCATCAAGATACGTGGCCGTCACTTTGGTGTCGTGCAAATCGAATGGATCGAGGGAAAATATGTCGCGGTCGAGCACGATGAAATCGGCGCGCTTGCCGGCTTCTATGCTGCCGGTGGTGCGCTCTTGCTTCAATGCAAAGGCCGCGTTGATGGTGTAAGCATCCACCATGTCCTGCAGCGTCAGCGCTTGTTCGGGCAACAATGCGGGTAATCCGCGATGTTCGCTACGCGTGATGCCGTGTTCGATCGCAATGAACGGATCGAAGCTGCTCACGCCCCAGTCGCTGCCGCCGGCGATGAGCGCGCCCGCGTCGCGCAGCGAGCGCGCCGGGTAGAGATAGCGGGAGCGCTCCGGCCCAAGATACGGAATGGTGGCCTTGTCGGTGTAGTCGCCCGCCTCCGCCCACAGCAGCTGAAAATTCGCAATCACGCCCAATTGTTTGAAGCGCGGAAAATCAGCAGGATTGATGAGTTCCAGGTGCGCGATCTGGTCGCGGTTGTCCAGCGTGCCATTCGCGCGACGGGCCTGTGCAATCGCATCGAGGGATGAGCGCACTCCGCGGTCACCAATGGCGTGAATATGAACGGTCAGACCGGCGGCATCCGCGGCGGCCACGATCTTGTTCAAATTATCCTGTTCGAAGTACGAAGGTCCGCGATCTGCAGTCGGACGGCCCTGGGCGTCGAGATAGGGCTCGAGCATGGCCGCCGTATGCGACGGGTACTCGATGACGCCGTCGGCAAAGATTTTCACCGCATCGGCGCGCAGGAAGTCAGGATCAATCGCCCATTTGGCGCGAAATTTCACCGCCTTGTCGACCAACGCCGCAGCAGGCTCATGCAGATTCTTCAAGTGAAAGGACGCGCGCACGCGCATGTTCAGCTTATGCTCATCGTATAGACGCTTGTAGATCTGCATGGTGCGATCGTCGACGGCCGCGTCCTGCACCGACGTGATCCCGACGGCGCGCATCGAGTCCAAAGCCTTGGCAAGCTGCGCCGCCTGCTGCTCGAGGCTGGGCGCGGGCATCGCGGACTGCACCATCTCCGCGGCAATGTCACGCAGCGTTCCCGTCGGCTCGCCCGCGGCGTTGTGTTCGATATGCCCGCCAATGGGATCCTTGGTCGCGGAAGTGATGCGCGCGAGCTTCAATGCGGCGGAATTGGCCCATACCGTGTGCCCGTCCGAACCGGTGAGCAGCAAGGGCCGGTCCGTCAGCATGGCATCCAGATCCGCACGCGTCAGCGTCAAATCCGAGGGATCGACCATGATCACTTCGAACCACCGGCTGCGCTCTCCCGGCTGCTCCTTCAGGCACGCCGCCACCCGGCTCTTGATCACGGCCGGCGGCAGCGGTTTGTCGTCGAGGCTGCACTTGCCGGCATCCTGTGCGCTTTGTGCAGGGTGTGTGTGAGCATCGATGATGCCCGGCAAGACAACCCGGCCGGCGAGATCGACCGATCGCGTATTCGGGCCGATGAGCGCTCCGATCGCCTGATCGGTGCCGACGGCCACGATGGCATCGCCGCGCACCGCCAATGCCTGGACCAGGCTACGCCCTGCATCCTGAGTGTGAATCTTGCCGTGCAACAGCACGAGATCGGCCGGCGCAGCCGCGGCGCGGGCGCCGACTGCAAACAGGGTCATCGAAATGGTAGCTAAAACAAAGCGAATCATAAGTTTACTTCCCCTTCAGCGGCCGCGCGAAACTCATGATCTCGCCGGCGATTAAATCGAGCATCTGTGCGACGCGCGGAACCTGACACCTACCGTCCGCGTCGAAAATCGTCTCCGTTGAATTGATCGCGGCCCCCATCGGCGTCGGCCAACCGCGCAGCGCATGCACGATTTCGCGCAAGGCACCCAAGGTGTTTACGGCGCCCGGCCACCCACCGGCGGTTGCAATGCAGCCTATGGCTCGCCCACTTAAATAAGGCCGCGGATCCAAGCGCAAATCTTCAGCGTAATCCAAGGCATTTTTGACGACGCCGGAGATGCTGCCGTGATAGCCCGGCGATCCTAAGATAATGCCGTCGGCCAGCGCGAGCTCCGCGACCAGGTCACGCGCCGCATCGCTGCGTTCCGGATTGTCGGGCTGGTATAACGGCAGCTGCAAGGCAGCCCCGCTGATGAGCTTGGTTCTCGCTCCGGCGCGTTGCGCCGCGTTCAGCACATGCCGCATTGCCCGCTCGGTCGAAGAATTGGCCCGCAGTGTTCCACCGACGGCAACGATGTAGGGTGAGCTCATGATGAGATCCTACACGTTAATCTAAGAATTGATTAGTGACCCGCGTCAGCACCCCGCGCCTTGAACGGCGGTTTGGCGAGCCATATAAACGGGATCAATAGCAGATACGACCACCCTAGCATGTGGAATACGTCGTTGACCCCCAACGTCATAGCCTGCGTGGTAATGACATGCTCGACGTATTGAAAGGCGCCGGTTCCTGAGACTCCATGGTTGCCGAGCTCGGCCTGATATTGAGTCCACGCACCGGCAGAGTTGCGCACATGTTCGGTGAGCACCGCATGATGATAGTCGGTACGCCGATTCCACATGAACACCGTCATTGCCGTTGCAATACTGCCCGACATGGTGCGTACGAAATTACTCAGGCCCGAAGCGGACGCCAGATCGCTCGGCGGAATTCCGGAAAGCATTATTTGATTCAAGGGTAAAAAGAAAAAGGCGATCCCCAACCCTTGCAGAAAGCGCGGTGTCGCAAATTGCCAGAAACTCGCAGTATCATTCAAAGTGGCGGCCCAAAAAATAGCGAAGCCGAACACACAGAACGCGAAGCTGGCGGCGAGCCGCAGATTCAGGCGGTTCATGTTGCGCCCGACGATGGGCGCCGCCACCAAGGCTAACAATCCGACCGGGGCCACCGCCAATCCCGCCCAGGTCGCCGTATATCCCATTGTGGTTTGCAGCCACAGTGGAAAAATGACGTTGACGCCGGAGAGTGAAAAATATGAGACACCGATGACCGCGGTGCCCACGCTGAAATTGCGCCGGCTGAACAAGTGCAGCTCGATGACCGGGTGCTTGTCGGTCAGCTCCCACGGTATGAGGAAGCTGATACTGATCAGCGATACCAGTCCGGCCACGACAATGATCGGCGAGCTGAACCAATCCTTCTCGTTGCCGTTGTCAAGCATGAACTGCAGGCTGCCGACGCCGATGACCAGCAGTGCGAGTCCGACCGCATCAATGGGCAATTTCACAATCTTCGATTCGCGGTGACGCAGTATCGACCAGCTGGACACCGCCGCAAACGCACCCACGGGCAAATTGATATAAAATAGCCAAGGCCAGGACAAATTATCGGTGATCCAGCCGCCGAGGATGGGCCCAAAAATAGGCGCGATGATGATTACCATAGCCCACAGTGCGATCGCCATGCCGCGCCGTTCGATCGGATAGTTGCGCAACAGTATGGCCTGTGCCACCGACATCATTGGACCTGACACCAGCCCCTGAATGAGGCGGGCCGCCACCAGCATGGGCATGCTGGTCGCCAGTCCGCACAGGGCCGAGAAGCACATGAACAATAATATGGACGTGACGAATGTTCTGACTTCGCCGAAACGCCGGCCGATCCAGCCCGTCAGCGGCTGCATGATCGCCGCCGCCAGCATGTAGGAACTGATGGCCCAGGTTCCTTCCGACGTGCTGACCCCGAGACTGCCGGAAATAGCCGGCACGGAGACATTGACAATGGTCATGTCAAGGATCTCCATGAACGACGCCGTGGCAATCGCCGCCGTCAGAAACAAAAGCTTGCCGCCACGCAGCGGCGGATACTCGTACGCCGCGGGCGGCGCTGCAGCCTCAGCCATGGTGATTGCCGCTAGCGCACAGGTTCTAGATTGCGGCGTACGACCGCATCGGCTTCCGCATTCGCCTTGTCGAGATCCTGGGCGTAGACCTGCGTATCGCCCGCCGTCGCGTCGCTCACGTGCATCGCGAGGACGGCTCCGTTGAGCGACGTCGTGTCCACCGTCACCGTGGCGGACAAGCCCACGCGCAGCGGAGATTTGACGAGATCTGCATCGTCGATTTGAATTCGCACCGGCACCCGCTGTACCACCTTGATCCAATTGCCCGAGGCGTTTTGCGCCGGCAACAATGAAAACGCCGCGCCGGTGCCGGCCGCCATGCCCTGGACGTGAGCGTGGAAAATAAAGGATCCGCCGTACAGATCGCTGCGCACCTCGGCCGGCTGTCCGATGCGCAGGTGCCTGAGCTGCACCTCTTTGAAGTTCGCATCCACCCACAATGAATTCAGCGGGATGACGGTCATGAGTGCCTGACCGGCCTGGATGTGCTGACCCAGCTGCACGCTGCGCTCCGCCACATATCCCGTCACCGGCGCCACCACGGCATTGCGTTGTGCGGCGATCCAGGCATCGCGATACGCCGCCTTAGCTTGCAGTACCGACGGATTATCTTCGACTTGAGTGCCATCGACCAATGCATGCGAGGAACTCGCCTGGCGCACGGCTTGGGTCAAGGCCGCGCGCGCCAGTTCGACGCTCTCGCGGGCATGCCGCACTTCTTCCGGAGCGATGGCACGGTCGGCCAGCAACGGTTCACGTTTGGCAAGATCGGCTTGGGCGCGCACCAGCTCCAGTTTTCGGGTGTCGATGACCGAGTCGTATTGATAGGCCGTCGATTTTTCCTGGCGCACTTGACGCACGGTTTGCGCCAGGGCGCTCGCCATGCGGCTTAAGTTGGTTTGCGCATCGACGGGATCGAGACGCACCAATACCTGGGACGCCTTGACCAGCTGCGTGTCATCGGCCAGCACGGCGATCACCGTGCCGGAAACTTGCGCCGAGATCACCACCTTGTTGCCGTTGACATAGGCGTCGTCGGTGCGCTCGCGCTTCGACAATACCAATACCCAGTACGCGGCCCAGAGCGCGCCCAGCACGATGAAGATGAGCGCAATGAGCAGGAGGATCTTGGTGCGATTGCCGTTGGAAGGTGCGGCCGCTGCGGGTTCTACGTTTGCGTTCATGGTGTCGTCGTCTTGGCCGAGTGAATATTGACTAGCTGTTGCGGGCTCTCATAGCCGCCGCCGAGCGCACGCTGCAGCGCGATGTCCGCCGACAGCGCCACCGCATCGAGTTGCAGCAGCGCGTCGCGTTGTTCCATCCAGGATTCCGTCGCAGTGAGTTCGGCCCGTGAGTCGGTGACTCCCTGCCTCACGCGCGCGGCCGCGCTGCTTTGCAGTTGACGCGCCGCGTCCACTTGCAGCACGCGCTGGGTGCGCTGGGCCGCAATTTGCGCGCGGGTCGATGCCTGCATCGCCACATCGCGGGCGGCGCCGACCAGGGTGTCCTGGTAGCTCGCGACGGCCGAATCGATTGCCGCCTGGGTCGCGCCGTAGCGAGCCTTGAGCCGGCCGGCGTCGAATATGGGCAAATGAATCGCAGCACTTGCCTGCGGAACACGGCTGCCATATTCGAGCAATTTACCCACATCGATGCTGGAGAGACCCAGCAAGGCATTGATGGTTACATCCGGAAAGAACTCGGCCCGTGCGGAATCCCGATTCCTCTGCGCGGCTTCAATCCGCCAGCGGCTGGCGGTGATGTCGGCGCGGCGCGCGATCAAGTCTATTTTTACGTCGTCGGGCAGGTTGGCGGACAGCACCGGCAGGGGCCTTGCCTGCAGCGCGGGCAATTCCGACATGGGTCGGCCGACCAATGCGGCGAGCGCAACCACGCGCAGCTTCGCCGAGCCCTCCAGCATTGCGATCTGTTCGCGCGCCGCGGCCACGGCAAGGTCGGAGCGATTGTTATTTTCCGCGGCATCCAAATCCGCCCTGACACGGGCGGCAGCGATCGCGCTCTCGCGTTCCACGACAGCAGCGCGCTCGCGCGCGAGCACGATGCGGCTCTGATCCGCCTGCCAGCCAAAATAAGTATCTGCAATCGAACTCGCGAGCACCAATGCCGCGGCGCTGCGCTCCGCTTGCGCCGCGTGCGCCTGATCCATGGCTGCCTCCACTGCGTCGCGCTGCTTACCCCACCAATCGAAGGTATAGGTAGCCTGCAAGCCCAAGTCGGACTGGTTATACCAAGAGAAACCCAGGAATTGCGGCGGGAACAGCCCGTTGTCGCTCAGGCGTTGCCGGTCGATCGCAGCGCTTGCATCCACTTGCACACCGGATGCCGCGCCAGCGATGCGCACCGACTGGCGCGCCGAATCATAGCGGGCATGCGCGGTCGCCAGCGTCGGCGAGGACGCCACGCCCAGCTCGATCAATTGATCGAGAGTGGGATCCTGGTAGCGCTTCCACCAGTCTGCCGCCGGCCACTGACCGGCGTCGGCGGTTTCGAGGCTGTCCAACGGAACCGCGCGCGTTAGTTGCAGGGGCTTTTGCTGCGGCGGCAGACCGGCACAGCTCACGCTCAATACTGCAAGCACTGCGGCCAGGGAGCGCCAGCGCTTCACTGTTCCGGCTCCTTATGCGCTTCGGTCAAGTTAGCCTGCAGCCGCCTCAGCTGCGAGATCAATTGAACCTGCTCCGTCTCCGAAAATTCCGCCAGCATGCCGCGCAGCGACTCGAACATCTTGGGCAGTAGCTGCCGCACCAACTCCTCGCCCTGCTCCGTAATGCGCAGCACCATGCGGCGCCGGTCGTGCGCACTCAGAACACGCGTTATCAGATCGCGGCCCACCAGGGCATCGCAGATGCGCGACATGTTCGCCGGGCTCTGCGCCGCACGCGAACATAAATCACCGGGGTGAGCCACGCCTTCAGGTTGTGAGAACAAGGTGGTCAACACGCGAAACTCCGCTTCGGCAAGACCAAAGGGGCGAATTTTTTGCTCCAGGGTGACGGCCATCTCCCGCCCCATGTGCAGCAGCAGGCGGCTGAGCAAAATCTCGTTGAACGGCACGTCCGGCATGCGCGTGCTCAGAGCGCGCAGATTTGCCTGCAGCAGGTTGAATTGTGAGTCGCCGTTATTCATTCGTATACTAATCACTAGTAGACATATATTTTATACATGAATAACCAATTCGTAAATAGTTCTTGCAATGGAAAACGACACATGTCATTTTTTATGCATGAATGACCCCTCCCTGATGCCTAAACAGGCCATTCACCCCGCCGAGCGCCCCGCTAACAGGGTGGGAAGACCCCGCCGCGGCACGGAATCGGCTCGGATCGCCGCTTTGATGGCCGCAGCGACCCGGGTTTTCCTGAGGGACGGCTATGGTCAGGCGAGCATCGATAAAGTGGCCGGCGAGGCCGGTGTTTCGACACGCACCATCTATGAGCGATTCAAGAACAAGGCAGACCTGCTGGCGGCGGTAATTACCGGCTTGGTCGAGCGCGATATGGCGACCGTGCTTGCGACGACGGAGCTCGAACGTCTCGATCCTCAAGTCGCCCTCACCGCCATTGCCCACACCATTACCAGCCGCGCTCGCGATCCGGAATCGGCGGCACTGTTTCGCATCGTGGCCACCGAAGCGATGCGCTTTCCGGAACTCGCCGCAAAAATGCGCGACAGCGGCAAGCTCCGCTGGGAAGGCGCACTCGCCAATTATTTTCGCGGCCAAATCAAACGCGGCTCGCTGAGCTTGGCCGATCCCGACCGCGCGGCTGCGCTGTTCATGCATATGATCTGCGCCGAGCTGCACGAATGTCTGCTGTTTGGCCCTGCGGGCGCCATTACTGAACTCGATTTCACTCCGCACCTGACGCACGTGATAGATATTTTCCTGTTCGGCGCCGCATCGGCCGCCGCTCGATCCTCCCGTGAAGGCGCTTAAGTCATGAATTTGATTCGCACCTGTGTCGGCGTCACTACTGCCATCACGACCGCCGGCCTGCTCGCCGCCTGCGCCGTCGGGCCGAATTTCAAAGCGCCGGAGGCACCGCACACCACGGGCTTCGCGCCTGCCGGCCAGATAGCCCCTGAAACTGCGGCAGTGCCTATGTCGGGCGGCCAAGCGCAGCGCTTCGTCGACGGCATGGACATTCCCGGACAATGGTGGACATTGTTCCAATCCGCGGAGCTCAATGCGCTGATCGAGCGAGCGCTGAAGAACAACCCGACGTTGCAGGCCGCGCAGGCGGCGCTGCGGCAGGCGAATGAAACCGCGGCCGCGCAACGCGGTAGCTACTATCCCAGCGTCTCGGGCAAGGTCGAAAGCCAGCGCAACAAGGCATCGGGCGCCTCATTCGGCAACATTCCAGGTTTCCCAAGCTCCTATTTCTACAACTTGCAGTCCGCGTCGGTGGATGTGTCGTACACGCTCGATGCATTCGGCGGCACCCGGCGCCAGGTCGAGGCGTTGCAGGCCCAGGCTGAATATCAACAATTCGCTCTGGAGGCGAGCTATCTCGCTCTAACCGCAAACATCGTCACGGCGGCCATCAACGAGGCTTCACTGCGGGCGCAGATCGCGGCCACGCAGGACATCGCAGGTTCGCAACAGCAACAGCTGGACATCACGCAGCGCCGTGTCAGTGTCGGCGGCGCCTCTCGCGCCGACGTCTTGCAACAGCAAGCGACCTTGCAGGCGACATTGGCAACTCTTCCGGCGCTGCGCACGCTGCTGGCGCAGCAGCGCAATCAGCTGGCGACCTATCTCGGTGATCTGCCCGCGGATTACACCGGCGCGGAATTTCATCTCGACTCGCTCAGCATCCCACAGGACCTGCCGGTGAGCTTGCCGTCGAAATTCGTTGAACAGCGCCCCGACGTACGCCAATACTCGGCGCAGCTGCATCAGGCCACCGCGCAGATCGGGGTCGCGACGGCCAACATGTTGCCGCAGATCACGCTCACCGCCAGTTACGGCCAACAGGCGGCGACCTGGGGGGATTTATTTTCGCCCAGCTCGAACGTGTGGAGTCTCCTAGGCTCGCTGACCCAGCCCATATTCAAAGGCGGACAACTGCTGCACCAGCGCCGTGCCGCGGTAGCCGCTGCCCAAGTAGCAGCCGCCAACTATCAGGCCACCGTCATCACCGCCTTCGAAAACGTATCGAACACTTTGTACGCGCTGCAGGCCGACGCGGAGGCTCTCGCCGCGCAAAGCACCGCCGAGCGCACCGCAGCCGACAGCCTCGCCATGGTTCAGGCGCAATTTAAAAGCGGCGCGGCTAGCTACGTGCAAGTGCTAAGCGCGCAACAAAGCTATCAAAGCGCGGCGGTTGCGCTGGTTAAGGCGCGCGCGCTGCGCTACGCGGACACGGCGGCGCTATTTCAGGCGCTGGGCGGCGGCTGGTGGAACCGCACCGATGTCACCGCGGCGGCCCATGCCAGGGCGGCCGCTGCCGGGACGGCCCACGTCGCAGTCCAAAATCATGACTTGAGCAAGGGGCAAATGTGAATACTCAGGAATTGGCAAATGACAGCGGCAATCAGGGCACCGCTCCTCTCAAGAAAATGATCGTTCCGTTCGTGATCCTGATCGTGGTGGTCGGGGTGATCTTAGGCGGCACCTTCGGTTGGCATGTTTTCATGGGAAAGATGATGGCGAAGTACATGGGCGCCGCCGCCACCGCGCCGCAGACCGTCTCGACGACAGTCGCCGCCAGCGCCAGCTGGCAGGCGCATACCCAGGCTATCGGCAGCTTGCGCGCCGTGCGCGGTGCAGATCTGGCAGCGCAGATCGCGGGCGTGGTCGACCAGATTCACATCGAATCGGGCACCGAGGTCGCCGCGGGAACCGTGCTGCTCAAGCTGCGGGCCTACGATGACCCGGCCAAGCTTGCGCAGTTAGAAGCGGCGGCGGCGCTCGCCGAACAAACCTACAAGCGCGATCAGGAGCAATTCGCAGCGCAGGCAATCAGCCAAGCGGTCTTGGATACCGATGTGTCCACGCTGAAATCGGCACGCGCGCAGGTAGCTGGCCAGCAGGCGTTGATCGACGAGAAGACCGTCAAGGCGCCGTTCGCCGGCAGGCTGGGTATTCGTCAGGTCGACGAAGGTCAGTATCTGACGGCCGGCACTGCCGTGGTGACTCTGCAGGCGCTCGATCCGATTCTGGTCGACTTCTACGTACCGCAGCAGGCACTGGCCCATCTCAAAGTGGGACAGGCCGTCACGGCAACTGTGGATACCTATCCGGGAGTTCACTTCACCGGTGCGATCTCCTCCATCAATTCCAAAGTGGATCTGGCCAGCCGCAATGTGCAAGTGCGCGCTTCGTTCGCCAATGCGGACCGGAAACTGCTGCCCGGCATGTATGCCAACGTCGAAATTGACAGCGGCGACGCTGCGGATCAGATAACGCTGCCGCAATCCGCAATCACCTACAACCCGTATGGAGATACGGTGTTCATCGTGCACGCAAGCGGCGTCGACGAGCACGGCAAGGCTACGTCCGCGGCGCAGCAGCGCTTCGTCAAACTAGGCGCCACACGCGGCGATCAAGTGGCAGTGCTGAGCGGCATCGCCGCGGGCGACGTCGTGGTCACGGGTGGCCAATTGAAGCTGCGCAACGGCGCGGCCCTGGTGGTCGACAACTCCGTCAGTCCGACGGACGACAGCCATCCGAAGCCGCCGAACGAGTAGGCCGGAGCCACAATGAACTTTACCGATCTTTTCATAAGGCGCCCGGTCCTATCGAGCGTCGTCAGCCTCGTCATCCTGGTAGTGGGTCTGCGTTCCTATAGTTCGCTGCAGGTGCTCGCCTATCCGAAGACTGAAAACGGCATCGTCACCATATCGACGGTGTATCCGGGAGCCGATCCGGACGCCATTGCCGGCTTTATCACCACGCCGATCGAAGCGGCCGTCGCGCAGGCCAACGGCATCGATTACATGACGTCCACCAGCCAGAGCGGCGTCAGCACCATCACGGTTAATCTGCGCCAGAACTACGACACCTCAAAAGCTGCGGCCGAGATTAACATCAAGGTCAACTCGGTGCTGAACCAGCTCCCGGTCGGCTCGCAGCAACCCGCAATCAGCGTCAAAGTGGGTCAAACCACCGATGCCATGTACCTGGGTTTTTCCAGTGAAACCTTGGGATCCAACCAGATTACCGACTATCTGCAGCGCGTGGTGCAGCCCAAATTACAGGCCGTCCCCGGCGTGCAGACGGCGGAGATCCTGGGTGCGCAGTATTTCTCGCTGCGCGCCTGGCTTGATCCGCAGAAGCTCGCGGCCTATGGCCTGACCGCAAGCGACGTGTCCACCGCGCTGCTCAATAACGACTTCATATCCGCCGTGGGTAACACCAAGGGGCAGATGGTGCAGGTAACCCTGACCTCTACCACCAGCCTGCACTCCTTAAGCGAGTTCCGCTCCATGGTCGTCAAGCAAGTCAATGGAACCAACATTCGCTTGAGCGACGTGGCCACGGTCGAACTGGGCGCCGACAGCTACGAGGCGCGCGTCGCCTTCGACGGTCACAACGGCGTATTCGTCGGTATACAAGTGGCGCCGAGCGCAAACCTGCTGACGGTGGTCAACGGCGTCAAGGCCGCGTTCCC
>JANYIY010000188.1 GCA_025358615.1 Gammaproteobacteria bacterium
CGCGCGTGCTGGGCAAGGGCTCGACGGGGATCTGGGCCTATATTGCCGGCTTCGTGCTCGCCGACCTCATTTGGTTCACGCTCGCAGCGACGGGCATGGCTGTGCTGGCGCAGACCGCGCATACCGTGTTCCTCGCGGTTAAGTATATCGGCGCCGCCTATCTGATCTACATTGCGTATCGAATGTGGACCGGCCCCGCGGTTCCAGTGACGGAGTCCAGCGATGCCACACCAACCAGTGCTTGCAGATTGTTGATGGCGGGCGCCGCTCTGACACTGGGCAATCCCAAGGTGATGATTTTTTTCCTCGCGCTGCTGCCCACGGTCGTCGATCTGAGCACGATCAGCGTGGCTGATTACTTGATGATTGCCGCGGCAATGTGCGTAATCCTCAGCTCGGTGTTGAGCGCCTATGCCCTGGCGGCGCTGCGTACTCGAAGTCTGTTCAAAAGCACACGCGCCGTGCGCTGGCTCAATCGCAGCACCGGCACCATCATGGCGGGTGCGGCCGTCACCGTCGCCACGCGATAGGTGTGGCGATTTACTGTGCGGCCGCGTGAGCTGCGGCTCAGCGGCCGTATAACCCCAGGATTTGTGTCTCGGCAATCGAATTCGCACGCACATTGAAGCCGATAAAGGCGGCGGTGGCATCGGCCGGCGCGTCTATTTTCGGAACTTTTAGTGCATACAGCCTGAAATAGTAGTGATGGGGCTTGCCAGGAGGCGGGCACGGTCCTCCATAACCCGAAGTTCCGAAATCGGTGCGGCCCTGCACTGTCGCACCCGGCATCAAATTCTGCTTGGGATCGCCCGCGTTCGCAGGCAGCGACGTGGTGTCTGCGGGGATGTTGTACACAACCCAGTGCCACCATCCGCTGCCGGTGGGCGCATCAGGATCGTGGACCATAAGCGCGAAGCTCTTGGTCCCCGCCGGAGCGTTCGTCCAGGAAAGCCCAGGCGAGACATTTTGACCGCTGCAGCCGTAGGAATTAAAAACCTGCGCCCCTGCGATCTTGCCGCCGTTGGCAATATTTGGGCTTGTCAACGTGAAGGTCGCCTTGCTCGCAGCCGCATGCTTTGGAGCGGTCTGCGCCTGCGCGGTGCCCATCATGGCTCCCCATAACAGGGCGCAAGCAATGAGAGCGCCTCGTGCGCCCAGTGAAAATTTATCGCTCATCGCAACCTCCCGCGGAATGTCTTGCGATGATAGGCCACAGCAAGCTCACCAGGAACAATTGCAGTCAATTATTGACCTTTTTTCTGGCTCTGCGCCAAGCGGCGGACGCGTTCTGCAACGAACAGCGGATTGCGTACCACCATGGCCTCCGCCGTTACGCGCCCGGGCGGCGCAGCATCGGAGGGAAAGGACGCCAGAATTGCGTCAAAGCGCTGCTGTGCCCCCTCACGATATTCCGAGTGAGTGAGTATCCACAAATCGTTGCGGCGAATCCCCTGCGGCACCCGCTCGCCGATCTCGATCGGCGACATGCCATGTGGAAATATTTTCTCGCGCATGAAGGCGGCACGCTCGGCGGCGGTTTGATTATATGTGGTATCGCTGAAGGCGGCCGGTCGAAGGTACTTTTCGTGTTCACCGATATTAGTGTCGACCAATCCAGGGCAAAAGGCCGAGACCCCGCTGGAATGCGGCGCGAGTTCCGGCTGCAATGACTCCATGAGGCCGACCACCGCGTACTTGGCGGTGGTGTAGATACCCGCAAGGCCCGCAGCGAAAATTCCGCTCATCGAAGATGTCGTGACGATGTGACCGCCTTGGTCATGACGGCGGATACGCGGCAGAATAGTTTGAATGCAGTTAATAACACCGCCCAAGTTGACCGACAATCCCAATCCCAATCCGCATACGTCGCCGTGAGCAGAGAACCCACGATGCCGACGCCCGCGTTATTGACCAGTACATTGATCTTGCCGAACGCCTTCTCGGCTGCGTCGGCGGCGCGCACGTAGGCTGCGCGGTCAGCGACGTCGAGTTGCACTCCGACCACTCCCGGATTACCCGCCGGAAACTGCCGCAGCGCCGAGTCGATGGCCTCTTGGCGAATATCGGCGATCACCACGCGCATGCCGGCTTGCGAGAATACTTTCGCCATACCGAGCCCTATCCCACTGGCACTGCCGGTTATGAACGCCACTGCGCCTTGTATATTTTGCATCATGCACTCCTTCGTTATCGCATCACTGTTGCGGCTACCCTTGAGGACTGCTCCACCCTGCCAGAGGGAATAGTCAACAGCGAACGAAGCCTACAATACATGGCGCCACAGGCTCAGGAGGCTTGACTCGAGCATCGCCAACGCGTGTACTTCGCGCCATCATCCAAAGGAAATCGCATGATCGATCTATATACCGCAGCAACGCCAAATGGCTGGAAGATCTCCATCACGCTGGAGGAACTGGGCCTTAGCTATACCGTGTATCCTCTGTCGTTCTCGAACCAGGAACAGAAAGCCGAGTCGTATCTGAAGATCAATCCCAACGGCCGTATTCCGGCCATCGTCGACCGCGGCAACGACGACTTTGCGGTCTTCGAATCAGGCGCCATCTTGATTTACCTCGCCGAGAAGACCGGCCGCCTGATGCCGAAGAATGCCAAGGGACGATCGCAGGTCATCCAATGGCTGATGTTCCAGATGGCCGGAATCGGACCGATGATGGGGCAAGCCAATGTGTTCCTGCGCTACGCGCCTGAAAAGATTCCCTACGCCATCGACCGCTACCAGCGCGAAGTGCGTCGTTTATTCGAGGTGTTGGAGCGTCAGCTCGATGCGAACGAATACATTGCGGGTGATGAGTATTCGATTGCCGATATCGCACACTGGGCGTGGATCAGCGGCTACGAATGGTCCGGCGTCACCCTCGATGGGCTGCCCCAGCTAACCCGCTGGATGTATGGGATCGGCGAACGCCCCGCGGTCAAGCGCGGCCGCGCGGTACCGCCGCCCGGCGATGTCGGTGACAAGGACGAGACCACCGTGGAGACCGGACAGAAGATCCTGGTGTAGGTATCGCTGGCAGGTGCAGGTACAGCCACACGGGGATCGGTGGTCTGCTCACCGATCCGCTCGTCATGCCTAGTCGTCAAGATGGGCGGTGAAGCCTATTCCCCGGCGCTTAGGCGCGGGTTGAATCATCAGCCCGCGGATTGCGTCAAACACAATCCTAAATCGACGGTCATATTTTTTCTCTAGGGCTGCTAACTTATCCGCCAAATTCTTTTGGGTCGAGATAGCCTGCCGCAGACCAACAAATGCCCGCATGATCTCGATGTTCAGCTGGACGGTCCGCTTAGAGTGAAGGACGGAAGAGAGCATAGCTACGCCGTGTTCCGTGAAGACGTAAGGCGCATATTTTCTGTGCCGGCCGCGCCCAGTCTTAAAGGCGCCAGTTTGGCTCCTTAGAGACGAAGCCTCGTCGGAGGTCAGTTGATACATGAAGTCGGCAGCGAAGCGGTCAGCATTGCGGCGCACAGCGCGCGTAAGTGCTTTTGTCTCTACTCGGTATAGGGAAGCCAATCGCGGCGGCAAACCGCGATCCGCGTAAGTGGGAAAGGCCGGACGAGTTCGACGTGCGTCGTGACAATCGCAGCCATCTCGGCTGGGGTTATGGTGTGCACGCCTGTGTGGGCAGGATTCTCGCCGGGCTGAAGGCCGATGCGCTTCTGGGCGCGGTGGCGAATCACGTTCAAAGCTTCGAAGCGGCTGGGGAGCCCGAGCCGCGGATGACGACCATCGGTCACGGGCCGGAAACATTGCCGGTCCGATTTACGGCGGCTTAGTGACATCGTATATGGTGCGCGAATCTCAAGAGAATTGTTGACGCTCATGATCCAATCCCAATCGCTGAAGGTGGCCAGTTCCATGGGCCCGTGAATGCCTATCCCGGCGTTGTTGATCAACAGTTGTACCTTGCCGTACACACCTTCTATCTCGCGCTTCGCGGCACTCAACCCTTTGCGATCGGTCACGTCCACTTTGATGGGATGCACGGCAAGCTGCGGTCTGCTGCGGAAATACGCCATGGTCTGGTCCAAGTGCTCTTGGCGGCGGTAGCTGAACGCAACTTTCATGCCTTCTTCGGCCAGTACTTCGACGATGCCCTGCCCTATGCCGCTGCTGCCGCCCGTGACGAAGGCCACTTTGCCCTGCAGATTCTTCATTGCATCCCGTTTTTATTTCTCAAACTCGTGCGCGCGGCAAACTGTGTCCGCGGATCAGATCCGCACCTTTCTCCGCGATCATGATTGCAGGCGCATTGGTGTTGCCGCCGGGAATGTCCGGCATGATCGAGGCATCGATCACCCGCAGCGCGTCGACGCCGCGTACTTTCAATGCAGCATCCACGACTGCCTCTGCATCGCTCTCGATTCCCATTTTGCAGGTGCCCACCGCGTGCTGCGTGATCGCGCCGCTGTCGCGAATGAATCGTTCCAGATCGGCATCCGAGGCCAGATTCGCGCCGGGCAGCACCTCATCGGCAAGCAGTGAGCGCAGCGGTTCGCGGCCATAGATGTCGCGGATGGCCCGCAGGCCGCGGATCGCCCGCTCGACGTCCGATTTTTCCTTGAACAGATTGAATAAAATCCGCGGCGGGTCATGCGCCTCGGCCGAGCGCAGCCATACCTCGCCGCTGCTATCCTGCTTGATCACGGACAGACCCGCGCCCAGAGTACCCGGCGGCTTCTTGCCGATCGGTGACAGCCGCAGCTCACGGGCGCTGACTTCCCCGGACATGCACGTGAATTGCATGTCGGGCCGGTCCAGAGTCGGCTCCGTCCGAATGAATAAATTGCCGGCCGCACCATTGGTCGCAAATAATCCCTTGCCGAACATTCCCCAGCGCAGGACCCACAGCGTCGCACGATCCAGGCGCAATTCGCTGCGGAACGCGCCCGGCCGCACATTCCAACCCACAAACATGAACGGATGCTCGACGAGATTTTTTCCCACTCCCGGCAGTTCGACCAGAGGCTTGATTCCCACGCTCGTCAGGCGTTCGGCCGGTCCCACCCCCGACAGCATGAGCAGCTGCGGCGAGCCGTACACACCGCCCGCGAGAATCACCTCACCGCGCGCCATCGCCGTGATTTTTTTGCGGCCTTGGCTGTAGTCGACCCCCACGGCGCGCCCGTTCTCGATGCGCACGCGGCGCACCAGCGCGCGCGTCTCGACCTTAAGGTTGCGCCGGCCCAGCGCAGGCTTGAGAAACAGCCGCGCCGTGCTGCCGCGCCGTCCGCGCACCACCGTCATTTCGCTGCGCTGAAAACCTTCGCTCCGTTCGCCATGATAGTTGTCCGTTGCGGGGAAACCTGCCGCGACGCTGGCGCACGAATCTCCTCGTACAGCATGTTCGATGTCGGTATGGCGATTTCCATCTCGCCCGACCCTCTGTGATACTCATTCTCGCCCAGCCAACTCTTTTCGGATTTGCGGAAATAAGGCAGCACGCCCGCGTAACCCCAGCCGGCGAGGCCACGCTGTGCCCAATCGTCATAGTCGCGGCGATGGCCGCGGGCGTAAACCATACCGTTGATCATCGAGGAGCCGCCCAAGCCCTTACCGCGCGGTATGTCGATTCGCCTGCCGTTCAAGAAGGGTCCAGGTCCGCTCTCGAAATTCCAGTTCAAATCGCGGCGCGTCACATACTTGGGAAACGCCATGGGCATGTCCTTGAACAGACCGCTCGCCGCACCGCCTGCTTCCAGCAGCAGGACCATCGCGCGGGCATCCTGGGTCAATCGATTCGCCAGTACGCATCCCGCCGAACCTGCGCCGACGATGACGTAATCGAAGTTTCTTGTCGAGGCGCTCGCCATGTTCCACTCCATCTGCCGCCCGGCCCAAAGCAGGCCGTCTAGGCGCAACGGCGCCCGGGATATTCGGCTTCCGAGCATGCGCGTGCTCGGCCCTGCGCCGATCAGTCCACAGTGAACGGGCTTTCATACGACGAAGCTCGACGCCCCGCGTTTTTCACGGCCCTGGCGCCATGGCAGGCTGCACGGGCGCTCCGGCTTCGCTGCGGGTAAACTGGCGTTTTTTGGAGATCTCGATGCGCGCCTATGAAATTGTCGCCGGAAGCAGCAGCCTCGACGGGCTGCGCCGTTGCGAACGTCCGGATCCCAAGCCTCTGCCCACGCAGATCCTGGTGCGCATTCAAGCCGCATCCCTCAATTTTCGCGATCTGTTGATTGCCCGCGGTCACTACATGGGCGGTGCGGTGTCGGCAAGCACCATTGCGCTGTCAGACGGCACGGGCGAGGTCATCGCCGTGGGCTCCGCGGTCACCCGCTTTCGGGTCGGCGAGCGCGTCGCCGGCACATTCTTTCGCGGTTGGAACGACGGCAAGCCGCCGCGCGGCCCCATGCTGGCACTCGGCGCGCCGCCCGCCGATGGCGTACTCGCCGAGCTCGCCGTGTTCGATCAGCAGGACGCCGTGGCAGTACCCGCTCACCTCTCCGCGGCCGGCGCCGCAACCCTACCCTGTGCCGCGGTCACGGCCTGGCGCACGCTGGTCGACGGGCATCTTGCCCCCGGTGAGACGGTGCTGGTGCTCGGCACCGGCGGCGTCTCCATGTTCGCCCTGCAGTTTGCGCGCCTCGGCGGGGCGCGCGTGCTGGTGACCTCCTCGAGCGACGAAAAGCTGGCCCGTGCCAAGGCCCTGGGAGCCGACGGCTGCATCAACTACCGCACGCACCCTGAATGGGATAAAGAGGTGTTGAAGCTGACCGATGGCCGCGGCGTCGATCATGTACTCGACGTCGGCGGCGCGGGCACTTTGGCTCACTCCATCGGCGCGGTCGCCGTCGGCGGACGTGTCGGTATGATCGGTGTGCTGACCGGAGTCGGCGCGGCCGGCAGTCCCTACGGGCTGCTCGGCAAGCAAGCCAGCCTGCACGGCGTCTACGTCGGATCGCGCGGTCACTTCGAACGCATGAACGCGGCTATTTCGACGCATCGCCTGCAGCCCATTGTCGATCGCGAATTTGCCTTCGAT
>JANYIY010000246.1 GCA_025358615.1 Gammaproteobacteria bacterium
TCGTCGAGGCGTTGGCCCTGCAGTCCGAAGCGATCGACCAAGCCCCGCAATGTGGCGGTCAACATCTCCTGATTGCCTACGTGTGCGTACGCGCCGTTGCCGCGAGCGAAGGGAATGCGCATGCCGCCAACTATCGCAACGCGCCTTGGACTGGATCCAACCAACATAAGGTGACTCCCGGGAAGTTAAGCTTCGAATTATGAACCTAGCACCGGCCTATAATCGATGGATGACCCGAATTTCTCATGCGTTTGCGTTGGGGTTGGCCATTTGGGGGCTCGCCGGCTGCGGGCCGCCGCGGGCGCCGGCGCCTTCGCAGTCCCCGAGCGCGAACGCGCCTCCTGAGCTCCTGAGTCGAATTGTCGAGCGCTATTGGGATGAGCGTATGCCGTCGGGCGATGTCCTCGCCACGCAGTCGTTGGCGGATTCCTTGGCGCTGGAAAGGCGTTTTCTGGCGGAAATTCTTGCCGTTCCGCGTGATCCCTTGAGTGCGGAGTCGAAGTTGACCTACGACATCTTCAGGAGGCAGCGCGAGCAGGATATCGAGGCATTCACCTATCCGGCTGAACTCTTGCCCATCAATCCCTTCGAAGGCCCGCCGCTCGATCTGGCACGGTCCGCCGCCGATATGGCTGAGTTCCCACTCAAGACTGCCCAAGATTATGCGCATTGGCTGCAGCGCATCGAGTATTCGGAACGCTGGATGCGGCAAGCTATCGCGAATATGCGCGATGGCATGAGGCGCGGCTATACCTCTCCGCGGGTGCTGATGGAGAGGGCGCTGCCGCTGCTGCAAGTCCTGAGCACGGACACCGCTTCAAACGTGTTTTATGTGCCGCTCCGGAGCATGCCTGACGCCATCAAAGACCCGGAGCGCGCGCGATTGAGCGCAGCCCTCGACAGCGCCGTGAGGGGTCAATTGCTGCCCGGCATTCGCGAACTGCACGATTTTATTCAACGCGACTACTTGCCGAGGACTCGGCAGAGCGTCGCACTCAGCGCGCTTCCCTTAGGGACGTCCTGGTACGCCAGCCTGGTCAGACGCGCGACCGACACGGCGCTCACGCCCAGCGAGATCCACAGCATCGGCAGCGCTGAGGTGGAGCGCATTCGATCACGTCTGCAGTCGTTGTCGCCGCCGCTGCCCGGCGCGGGCTCGGCGGACTTACTAACGGCATACCGGGATCTCAAAAGCCAAACGCTGACGGCGCTTCCGGCCTTGTTTTCCGTCCTTCCGCAGGCGGATTTCGAGATAAGACCGGCCGTTACGCCGGCCGATACGGGGAGAAGTCTGACGTATCGGCCCGCGGCGGCGGACGGCGCGACTCCTGTCATCCTCTATGTCTATACGGCGGCAAGCGCTCACGCATCGACCGTCGACATTGCGCAATTTTTGCAGGAAGCGCTGCCGGGACGGTATTTTCAAAGCGCGCTACAGCAGGAGAATGCGCAGCTACCTCAATTCCGGCGCATGGGCGCTGCGCCGGCCTTTGTTCAGGGCTGGGCTCTGTACGCCGCGTCCTTGGGAGAGGAATTGGGGCTGTATCGCGATGATGAGGCTAGGCATGGTGCGGCGTTGGCCCAATTGAAATGCGCGGCCGCGTTGGTCGTCGACACCGGTTTGCATGCCAAGGGCTGGACGCGTGCACAGGCGGTCGAGTATTTGCGCACACAGCTGGCCTTGGATGACGCGGGCGCCAATCTGATGACCGACCACTTCATAGCGCAGCCTGCAGAGGCGCTGGCCTGCAAGATGGGCGAACTGAAGTTCCAGGCATTGCGCGGTCGGGCGCAACAGATGCTTGGAGCCAAGTTCGATTACGGCGCATACCACTCCGAGGTACTCAAGGAGGGGGCCATGCCGCTCGACATTCTCGAGGCCAAGTTGCAGGTATGGATGGAGTCTCAGCGCTGATGCGGGTTGCAATACGCGCATCATTGCTGCTGCTCTCGCTCCTGCTGTCTTCCCCTCTGTTGACCGCCGCGGATCTTGCTCAGGAGTCCGCGCAGCACGGGGATATCGATGTAGCCGTGACGCTCGATGCCGGCGAACAGAGCGGCAACGCCAAGGCGTCCGTTAGAATCCACGCGCGCCGCGAGGTGGTCTGGTCGCTGATCACGAGCTGCACTGAAGCGCTGCATCTGGTGCCGGGTCTGGTGCTGTGCGAGGTCAGGGAAACAGCCCCTGACCGGACTTGGCAGCGGATACGCCATGTGATCGATTACTCCTGGTATGTGCCCAAGCTCAGCTATGAGATTCGTGCCATCTACGATCGGCCGTCACGTGTATCGATAGAACGCATCTCCGGGGACCTGCGCGTTCTTCGTGGTTCGTGGGTTCTCGAGAGCGACGGCGACTACACGATCGCGCATTACGCGGTCGATCTGGCGCCGGGCTTCTGGGTTCCGAAATGGGTCGTGCGCGCGGCCCTCAAGCGTGACTTGCCGAAGATGCTGCGTGCCCTGCGCAGCCGTGCCGAACTCGTGCAGCTGCAGAAACCCGCTTAAGGGCTCGTACCGCATGCAGCGCCGAATTGTGCTGATGGCAACGCTTTGCTGCACGCTGGCCTTGGCGGCATGCCAGCGCGCCGCGGAGCCGCCCGCGTCTCGGGTCAAGCAGGTATTTCATTTGAACCCCTACGAGCGGGATTTCGGCTATTCCCAGGCCGTATTAATCGGCAAAACGCTGTATATTTCGGGAACCGTCGCCTCGGATCAGAGCGGGCGTCCGGTGGCGCCGGGAGACATGGCTGGGCAAATGCGCGCCGCTTACTCCAATATAGGCCGTACGCTGGCCGCGCACGGGGCAGGCTTCGACGAGGTGGTCAAAGAGACCATCTTTACGACCAACATGGATGTCTTGCTCAAAGCCACCGATCTGCGCTTCGAGTTTTACAGTAAAGAGCGGCTGCCGACTACCTCCTGGGTTCAGGTGCAGCGGCTGGTGGATCCGGGGTCACTCGTGGAAATCGAGGTGGTCGCCGAACTACCGTGAATCGACAATCGAGGATTTAAGGTTTGCGAAACGTGGTGGACAAGAAATTCGAGCGCCGGCTCGCGGGGCTCATCAATTCAGGGGAGCGAGGTGTACTGCGCGGCGGCAGCAAGGGCGTCGAGAAAGAGTCGCTGCGCGTCTCGCCCGTCGGCGACATCGTTCAGTCGCGCCATCCTGAGGCTCTGGGTGCGCCGCTCACCAACGAAAATATTACGACGGATTTTTCCGAGTCGCTGATTGAACTGGTAACACCGCCGTTCGGCGAGACCTGGGAATTGCTGCAGTACCTGTGCGATATCCACCAGTTCGTGTATCGCCATTTGGACGATGAACTGCTGTGGGCGACCAGCATGCCCTGCGCAATCGACGGCGACGCGAGTATTCCGCTGGCCCAGTTCGGCACTTCGAACGTCGGCCGTATGAAGACCATTTATCGGCACGGCTTGGGCGTGCGCTACGGGCGAATCATGCAGGCGATTTCCGGCGTGCATTTCAACTATTCGTTCTCGCCGCGCCTATGGGGTGTTCTCGCCGACGTCGATGAATCCAAGCAGGCCGGGCAGAGCTTCGTGTCGGATCGCTACTTCGGGGTGCTGCGCAACTATAGGCGGTACGGCTGGCTGGTGCTGTACCTGTTCGGCACGTCGCCGGCGGTGTCGAAGGGATTTTTTGCGGGCCGCGACACCACTTTGGCCCAGTTGGACGCGGACACGTTCTACGAGCCGTTCGGCACATCCTTGCGCATGAGCGACATCGGCTACCGCAATAAGAATCAGGCTACGGTGAGCGTGTCCGTCAACAGCCTGGATGAGTACGTGCGCGATCTTTCGCGGGCGATAAGCACACCCTATCCGCCATACGAGAAGATCGGCGTCAAAGTGGACGGTGTATACAGCCAACTCAACGCCAACATCCTGCAGATCGAGAACGAATATTACAGCTACATCCGTCCGAAACGAGTAGCCCGCTCCGGTGAGCGCCCGACCAAGGCGTTGCAACGGGCCGGGGTGGAATACGTGGAAGTGCGCGCCTTGGATGTCAGCGCATTCGACCCGGTCGGGGTCAACCAGAACAAGTTGCGCTTCCTGGAGGCTTTTCTCGCCCTTTGTCTGCTGCGGGAGAGCGCACCGATCGGCCAAAACGAACAAGAGAGCCTGGATTCCAATCACTTGCTGGTGGCCCGCCGCGGCCGAGAACCGAAGCTGATGTTGAAGCGCGAGGGTCGCGATTTCCCCATGCTCGACTGGGCGCGCGAGCTCTTGGACGCGATGCAGGGTCTGTGCGAGTTGCTCGACTACGGCGAGCCCGCCCGTCCGTACTCCTCGGCTCTCGAGCAGCAGAGGGCGAAAATTGATGAGGTCGAGCGCACCCCCTCTGCTCGGCTGCTGACTGAGATGCGGCAGAGCGGCGAGTCGTTTTTTCAGCTGGCGCAGCGTATGTCCAAGTTGCACAAGGATTACTTTCTCGGTTTATATCCGCCGAATGAACGCCGTCTGGCGGATTTCGCCGCGGCTGGCCGGGAATCGCTCGCAGCGCAGGCGCGGATCGAGGCCGCCGACAGGGTGGATTTCGACACCTACCTCGCGCACTATCTGGCCGATTGATTTAACATAACGCAAAGTGTGATCGGGCAACTTTTGCTCCGAAAAGCGGCCTAGGTCATTGAGTGCCGCTGCGCGCATGCGTACGGTATTGCGTATGAGTACCGCTAATGGACTTCCTACGGCAGACCTGCCGGATTCCCCGCAAGCGCGTCAATTACAAGCGGGATTCCCCTGGCTGACCTTCAATGCGGAACTCGAGACCGAGTTCAGGCGCACGCATTTCGAGGAGAACGTGCTGCATACGCGCGTGAATTTGTGCCTGTCCGTGCTCATCACCATTGCCTTTTCCGTCATGGCATCCGTGGTGCTGGGTCCTGAGTTGAACCGGATTCCCAACATGATCCACATGCTGGTGATCATTCCTACCCTGCTGCTCGGACTGGTGTCGAGTTTCTCCTCGCATCGCCATCGGATTTATCCACCGTTGGCGATGGTCGCCTCGACGGTGCTAGGCCTGGGGGTCGCCGCGATTCAGATCATCGCGGCACTGGGCGGCATGTCAATACTATTTCCCTGCATGATGCTGACCATCATTTTCATTTATTTCATGAGCGGTCTCATTTTCTACCATGCGGTCGCCGCGAATATGGTCGTGTTGTTCGTCTATCTTGCGGTCGGCAGTGAGCTGCAGCTGCCCGCGCACGAGTTTGCCTACAACGCGCTGGCGATGATCTCAGCCAATTTGTTCGGTGCGTCTGTGGTCTATATGCATGAGAAGACCAGCCGCAAGCGCTTTCTCGAGGCCAGCCTGTTGCGCGAAATGGTGGCACGCGACGGCCTCACGGGCATCCAGAATC
>JANYIY010000286.1 GCA_025358615.1 Gammaproteobacteria bacterium
TGAGTGCCGGCGGAACCGGATCCTGGTAAAGGTCCTGATGGGACTCGCTGGAAGTGTATCCAGCACTCAAGGTCGCTTCCGTGGAGTCCGACAGAGAATACTTGCCGCCGACAGTAGCACCGTATACGGTGACGTGGGATGGGACATGCTCGGAATAACTACCGGGGACCGTAGCGTCGATGTAGGTTGATCGACGCGAAAATTCGCCGTCGGCAAATACCGCAAGCCTCGGACTGATTAGCTGATTGGCGGTCACAAACACGCTCTGCCGCACCTGCTCCGGCAGCAGCGTGAATGGCAGTCCGGTCGATGATGAGTAACTGCGATTCGCGGCGCTCAGCGGTGTACGGTCGTAAAATTCATAGCTCACCAAGCCCGAACCGCCTCCCCACGTGCTCCCGAACGTTTGCCCGAACTGCGTATCGTGGCTGCTTCCCTGGCTAACCGCCCCATAGCGCGCGCTTGTCTCGGCGCCCTCGAAATTCTTCTTGAGGATGATGTTCACCACGCCGCCGACGGCATCTGATCCGTAGATGGCCGAGGCGCCGTCGGTCAGCACCTCAATCCGCTCGACCGCGTTGATCGGAATCATGGAAATGTCCACGACGTTGCCGTCACTGCCGCTCGGCGCGATTCTGTGACCGTTGATCAGAGTGACCGTTGCGTCGTTTCCGAGTCCATGCAGATCCGCCGCGTTTCCAGAAATTGAATTGTCCGTTGCTGAATTTGACGCGACGCCCGCAATGGTAAATTCCGAGGTGCCGCCAAAGTTTTGCGGCAACGTCTGCATGAATGCCGCAAGCGTCGGTTGGCCTGAGCGTTGAATATCCTCAGCCGAATAGGTCTTGAGAGGCGAGGCGGAATCAGTCGCTCCGCGAATATTGGAACCCGTGACGACGATTTCATCCAGATACTTCTTGTGCTCGCCGGAGGAAACTGACTCGTCGGGCGAGTTGGACTGCGCCACGCCTTGTGCAGTGGCCGTCTCCCGCGCCCCCGCTTGCCCTTCCGTTCCAACAATCGCCGATGCATTCGCCAGCGAGGCTTTCCCTTCCGTGCGCGACACTGCAGACGATTCCTGCAGCGCGATCACAATGGTGTGACCGTCCAGGTGCCGCGCTTTCAGCCTCGTCCCCGCCAATACCCGCGTCAGTGCACCATCGACCGTGAGGTCTGCCTTCATCGCAGGCGCATTGATTCCCGCTACCTCATCCGCTTTGAAGCCAATATCGGTATTCGTTGCGGCACCGATGGCCTTGAGCGTTGTCGCCATTGGCTGCGCCGGCAAGTCGAAGTGCACCAAAGCCTGGGCGGATGCCTCGCTGCACCACGAGAGCGCCACGAACTGCAGCGCGATCGATAGTCGGCGTAGCCGCCCTTTTGTTTCGAGCATGTATCCCCTCCCCTGTTTGCCTATACGAACTTTTTAGCTCGCTCAATCAAGGGAGGTCGTTTCAGATCGGAAAAATGGAACTTTATTATGAAATTATTTTTGTTCGCCCTCGATTGAGTCACCGAAGTCACGGCCGGAATCGAGCATGGCTTTGGACAAGACAATGTCTTCGCCGCGGCGCTCAACCTCGAGTGCAAATGCCGCTGCCACGATGCGCACGAATTCCTCGCTATCGCCCGCGCGGAACACTCCCCCAATGCGAAGCCCGGCGATCTTGGGGTCCGCGACGACGATATGGCTCTTGCTATACCGATTCATTTCCGTCACGGCCTCGGCCAGCGGCGTCGCGTCACACTCCACCCGCCCTTGCTGCCATGCCGTGAGCCGAGTTAAATCCGGCCGATCCACCGACGACCCACGCTGTCGCGAGATCAGAAGGCGTTCCCCCGGAGCGAGAATTTGCTCCGCATCTGGGGCTTGCGAATCGCGTAGCTCGGCCGCACCGGTCCGCGCAACAGCTTCCGCATTCCGACCGGGCTCTGCCGCATCATTGCCCGCCCTGGTCGCCACGCTGATCCGGCCTTCCACCAGGGTGATGGCAACGTCTGCCTCGCCGCCCTTGCCGGCTTCATTGCCCGCGATATTGGCATCCTCATGACGCACGATGAACGAAGTGCCCAGCGCCCGAATCTCCTCGCCATCGACGCTGACGACGAAGGGCCAGTTCGCATGCTCCGCCACGTCGAAGCGCGCCTCGCCGCGTACCAGCCTGATCCGGCGCTCGGCCTTGACGTAGTTCACCTCGATCCGCGTATTTGTGTTGAGTGCCACCCGCGTACCATCTGGCAATAGTCGCACTCGCTGCTCGCCAATTCCGCTCACGATGGCATGGTCATTGAAAGTGTAGACCGCAGCACCGACCGCCAGAACCAAAGTCGCGGCGACCAAAGCGGCCCAAGGAGCAACATGCCGGCGTGTATGCACTTGCGCCCGAGCGGCTTCTCGGCCCCGTGCCACCCGACCTCCGGCGACCGCGCTGCTCCCGTGGCTCTGGAGCTCCCCGGCTCGCTCCCAAGCCCGCGTCAGCCGCGCAAACGCCCGCCGATGCTGTTCACTCTCGCCAAGCCAGACATCAACCCGCGCCTCCAAATCGGGATGGCGCTCCTCATCGTGAAGCTGAGCTATCCAGGAGGCGGCTGCAGCACGCACCTCCTCCGACAGCGTCGGTTCTGCATGTGGCTGTTGACGACCCTTCATTCGCGCAATAGCTCTGTGTCGATGAGCAGCAGGGCTTTGGCGATATGGTTCGTCACCGCCTTGGTGGAAATGCCGAGCTGCTCAGCGATTTGCGCGTAGCTCACTCCGTCGAAGCGATGCAGTAGGAACACCTCGCGCGTGCGGGGATTCGCACCCGCCAAACTTCTCTCAATGCGCTCGATTAGCTCGTGCGCTTCCGCATCTTGCTCCGCACAGCTCCCACCATCCGGGCAGTCGACTTCTTCGATGGGCTGATCTGAGAATATGCGCTGCGTAAGCGTCGCATGACGCACCCGATCGATGTGCACCTTCTCCACCACATCGACGAGAAACGCGATCGGGTCGCGAACCGGAGCCTTGCGCGCCTGGTTGTACAAGCACAGCCGCAAGAATCCTTCCTGAATCAGGTCATCAATATCCCTTCGGCTTGATCGCCCACGCTGCAACAGACGCCGCCGCAATAGGGCGAGCTGATCCTTAAGCCCATTACCCCGATGTTTGGTCCGATCGTTCATCCGCCGACGGTCCCTGTTCTGCCGGAGGGCCAGTGCCTCCAAATCGGTCGCATTCCTGTCATCTTACAGGTGCGACCAAAATGGAGGCAAGCTCACTTTGCGGTTAGCTGTGCTGCATCCAGTATGGGGGCACGGCGGTGAAGCACCTGCGGAGCGCAAAGCATCGGGCACTTATTGCCGTCATCGTCAATGCGCGGCGCGCTGCCGGACTGACGCAACGCCAATTGGCGGCAAAGCTCAAGAGATCGAATTCATTCGTCTGGAAAATCGAAGCCGGGGAACGGCAAGTGAACATCCTTGAGTTCATCGAAATCGCCCGAGTTCTCGGTTACCGGGCTTCGGCTCTGGTAGCGCAACTCGACGATTGAGTTGTGCGCTGTGCGTGGGCCCTATTCATGAATCAGAACTTCGCGGTGATTGTTCTCGGGGGTACGGGGCAAGTAGGTGGTGCTGCTGTCGCCGAGCTGCTGGCAATTCCGCAATGCCGGGAAGTGGTGATGGTCACGCGAAAGCCTATCGCGGCGCGAGCGCGGGTACGCAATGTCGTCTTTGATACCGGTGCCGCCGACTTCGCCGAGCGTACGGCTACGCTCGCCCGCGAAGTTCTCGAGCAAGGTGCTGTGAGTGCCGCAAGCTGTGTCGGTGTCGGCTCGGGCTCGAGGCGCTGGAGCGAGCAAGAACTACAACGGCTGGAACTCGGGGTCGTCGGTGCTTTCGCGCGCGGCTGCCATGACGCCGGGATCGCCCAGTTTTGCCTACTCTCTGCCGCAGGAAGCACAGCCCATAGCCGGTTTCGCTATGTTCGCGTCATGGGCATGAAAGAGGACACCGTGCGCAACGTCGGTTTCCCCCGCCTCGCGATCTTTCGCCCCGGTGTCATTGTCGGCAACGCGAATACCCCCGCTTGGGCCCGTTGGTTGGGAAGCATAGCCCCCGGATCATTTGGCAATATCGATCAGCGTATTCTTGGCCGTTCAATCGCCGCCGAAATAGCCCTGCACGCTCTGGACAAGGCCGAAGTCACCCGCGAAAACGCAGCAATGAAACAACTAGCTGCGGAATTGACTCAAACGCGTTAGTCAACAAAGATCTTAGGATGAAGCGTCGCGCGTCGTCGCGGTGGCGGAGAGGGTGGGATTCGAACCCACGGAGGGCGTGAACCCTCAAGAGTTTTCAAGACTCTCGCATTAAACCGCTCTGCCACCTCTCCTATAATCCCCACTCTCGGCCAATTCTAGCAGCAGTCCCCGGTAGCCGCCCCGCTTCCACAAAAGTTCGGCAAAGTCGCCCAAGCCTTTTATACTCCCGCATCGCGAATCAAAACGGAGTAATGGAATGCGGATGATCACTCTATGGATTGGGAGCATCGCGACCTGCCTCACCGGCATCTCCGCTGCCGCGGACTTGATCAGCACCCAGCCGCCGCTATGGAGCGCACGTCCCGACGTCGCCGCCTTCGAGAAAATCGAGAACGCCAAGCTCGACGCCGCGCAGAGATCGATCGACAAAATCTTGTCCGTCAAGGGCGCCAAAACCATCGACAACACGCTGGCTAACTACGATGAGGCTGTCAGGCAAATGAACGCGGCGGCCTATTTTTCAGGGCTCATGGAGGCCGTGCATCCCGACACCGCATTTCGTGACCGCGCCACCGCCATGACGCGCAAGGTAAGCGCTGCGCAGACGGCCCTGTCCTTGAATCGCGGCGTTTACCAGGCGATGGCGGCGGTTCCCACCGCCACGGCCGATCCGGCGACGCGCTACTACTTGCAGCGCCAACTCTTGGAATTCCGACTGTCGGGCGTGGACAAAGATGAGGCCGTGCGCACTCGATTGAAGAAGCTCAATGACGAGCTTACCGAGGAAGTGTCAGCCTTCGAGCGCAACATCAACGACGGACAGAAAATTGTCGAGGTACGCGATGCCGCCGAGCTGTCCGGCTTGCCGCAGGACTACCTGGATGCACACAAGCCGGACAAGGCTGGCGTCATCCACATCACCACGGACTACCCGGACTACGGGCCGGTGATGGATTTCTCGGCGAGTGACGCCCTGCGCCGGCGGATATCGCTGGCGTTCAACACCCGCGCCTACCCACAGAATCGCGACGTGCTCTCCAAAATGCTGCAGACGCGATATGACATTGCGACGTCGATTGGGTACCCATCATGGGCGGACTACTTTGCAGCCGACAAAATGATCGGCAGCGGCACGCGCATTGCCGATTTCATTCGCGAACTGGACAAAGCGGTCCGCCCGCTGGCGGCACGCGAATTTCAAATGCTGCTGGCGCAGAAAAGAAAATCCGATCCGCAAGCGACCACGGTCGGCTTGTGGGAAAAGAGCTACTACCAGGAATTGCTGCGCCGCTCGCAATTCAATTTTGACTCGCAGTCCGTTCGCCCTTACTTCCCCTACGCCCAGGTCAAGCAAGGCGTACTCGATACTGCGGCGAGGCTGTTCCACGTGACGTTTCAGCGCGAGGAAAATACGCCGGGTTGGGACCCCAGCGTGGAGACTTGGCTGGCGCTGGACTCAGGCAAGGTGATCGGCCGCTTCTATCTGGACATGCACCCGCGCAAGGGCAAGTACTCGCACGCGGAAATGGCGCCGCTGCTCGATGGTATTCGTGGCAAGCAACTGCCCGAGGCGGTGCTGATCTGCAATCTGCCGCGGCCCACCGCGAGTGATCCCGGGCTGATGGAGTACGATGATGTACAGACCTTTTTTCATGAATTCGGGCATTTGATGCACATGATATTGGGTGGCCAGCAACGTTGGGCGGGCATCAGCGGCATCAGCATGGAATCGGATTTCGCCGAGGCGCCCTCGCAAATGCTGGAGGAATTGCTGCGCAGTCCGCAGGTGCTGGCGGGATTCGCTCGCGACTATAAGTCAGGCCAACCCATACCTGCCGACCTCGTGCTGCGGATGAATCGAGCGGCGTCCTTCGGGCGCGCTAACTACGTCAGCCAACAGAACGGCTACACGGCGCTGTCGTACGATGTTTATAACGCCAAGCCGCAAGATGTGAACCTGGACGCCGTCACCGATCGCGACATGAGCAAGTACACCCTGTTCACCGCATTGCCCGGCACGCATACCTATGCCTCCTTCGGGCATCTTTCGGGCTACTCGTCGGCCTATTACACCTACATGTGGGACAAGGTCATCGCGTTGGACTTCTTCGAGCAATTCGACGCCAAGAATCTTTTCGCCGGAGATACGCCTCTACGCTACCGCCGCCAGGTGCTCGAGCCGGGCGGCTCGGTATCGGCAAACGACCTAGTGAAGAACTTCCTGGGACGGCCGCAGTCAATTGAAGCACTGCAACGCTGGATGGGAGCGGAATTCGAGCCGCAACCCCATTGAAAGAGCGGTTTTTGCCCCCATTGGGCTGCATGTCGGGCTGATTAGGCACCCTTGCCCGCAGGGGTGCTAAAATCCCCACCAGGTTTTATTGGAGGACTTGTATGGCGAATTTCCCCAGCAACAACGCGGCCTTCCCCGGCGCACAGGCGGACAGCCGCAGCGTGTTCATCACCCGCACCTACACTCATCTGGTGGGGGGCATTCTCGGTTTCATCTTGGTCGAGTTGGGATTGTTCGAGTCAGGCCTCGCGGCACAGATCGCTCAGTTCATGCTGGGCTTTAACTGGTTCCTGATTCTCGGGGCTTTCATGCTGACGGGTTGGCTGGCGTCGCGCACGGCTCAGACCAGTTCTTCCATCGGCATGCAGTACTTCGCCTACGCCGCCTACGTCGTGGCGGAAGCGCTGATCTTCGTGCCTCTTCTGTACATCGCGGATGCCAAGGCGCCGGGCGCCATCGACAGCGCAACTCTGGTGACGGCATTGGGTGCGGGCGGCCTCATGTTCGTCGCGCATCGCACGCGCAAGGATTTCTCCTTCCTGCGCAGCCTGCTCATGTGGGGTGGAGTATTGGCAATTGTGGCGATGATTGGCGGAGCCATCTTCGGCTTCCAGCTCGGCACCTGGTTCTCGGTGGCGATGATCGGCTTCGCCGGCGTCGCGGTGCTCTACGACACCTCGAACATCATCCACAATTATCCTGAGGATCGCTACGTAGCGGCTGCAATGCAGTTGTTCGCTTCGATCGCACTGATGTTCTGGTATGTGCTGCGGCTGCTGATGGGCAACCGCAACTAGTCGAGAATCTCGAAGGTAGATGATCGCGGGCCGCACGAGCGGCCCGCACTCATTTTGGATTGGCTGAAATCCGTCGCTGCTATTTCAGGACCGCCGCCCCGCCCATATATGGCAGCAGCACGTCCGGCACGTTGACGCTGCCATCTTCCTGCTGGTAGTTCTCCAGGATGGCGACCAAGGCGCGGCCCACGGCCACGCCGGATCCGTTCAGGGTATGCACCAATTCAGGCTTGCCCTCCGCCGGATTGCGCCATCGCGTCTGCAGGCGGCGCGCCTGGAAGGACTCACAATTGCTGCAGGAGGATATCTCGCGGTAGCGCTGTTGCGAGGGCAGCCACACCTCGAGGTCGTAGGTTTTAGCGCTGCTCGGACCGGTATCGCCGGCGCACAGCGCGAGCACACGATACGGCAACTTCAATGCCTTGAGCACGGCCTCGGCGTGACCCGTGAGCTCTTCGAGCGCGGCGTAAGACTGGTCAGGACGCACGACATGAACCAGCTCAACCTTGTCGAACTGGTGTTGGCGAATCATGCCGCGCGTGTCCTTGCCGGCAGCCCCCGCTTCGGCGCGGAAACACGGCGTGAAGGCGGTGAAGCGGATCGGCAACTCGGCTTCAGAGAGAATT
>JANYIY010000235.1 GCA_025358615.1 Gammaproteobacteria bacterium
CTTCGGCAATGTAAATCTGGGCTCGACGGTGTTCGCACCCCTGATCGGTACTAGCTACCAGAAGGCCTACGGCAACATCTACAGCACCCCTGCCGATTTGTATTCGCCCACCTACGTGAGCGGCATCGAGACCCTGCTGCCGAGCGCCACACCGATTGATGCGATTTTCTCGACCGGACTGCTGCCGCTGACTGCATTGTTCGACAGCACCACCCCGGTGGTCACCGTCCCCGGCAATGCTGTGTTGTCGGCGGAATTGACGGCGCTGCTGTCGGTCCCGGGCAGCGCCAATTATCCGCTGCCGCCGACCGCGCAAACACCGCTGTTTGCGGCCGGCTTCGGCGCGCCGTTTCTGATCAATAATTCGTACCGCGTGAGCTACGCACTGGATGCGGCTTCGAATCCCGACGGCGCCGTGCCGATTCCGAGCGCCGGCGTACCTCTCGCCGCTACGGTGCCGCTGCAGCCGCTGCGCCAAGCGCTCAATAAAAATGATTTGCGCAACGGCGCCTGGGCGCCGAATGCGCCCACACTGTTGTGCGGCGGCGATCAAGATCCCACGGTGTTCTTCTCCGTGAATACCGGGACCATGGCCGCGTTCTGGAGTCCGCTGGTACAGGCCGGCCTCATCACGGTGTTGGATGTGAGCGGCACGCCCGCCGGACCATTTGCCGCTGTTCAGACCGGATTCCAGCAAAGCCAAGCGGCGCAGCTGGCCTTCTACGAATCGCCGGCCGGTGGCGCACTGTCCGCGGCGGCGGCCCAGCTGCTGCTGGTGCAGGGCTATCACGGCGCCGTGGCCCCATTCTGCGCGGCTGCCGCGCGCGCATTCTTCAGCCAACTTTAAAGGACGGCTATGACCACACACAATGTCCGCACGTGCATCGCTCTAGTGGCCGTTGCGGCCACGGCTGTCTTTTGCGCGGCGCCGGCGTCGGCCGGCGACGATCCCTACAACAGCGCGCGCATCGGCCTGTACTCCGTGTTCTATCACGTGAAGGCGGATGATCTGTCGGGTCCCTTCGTGCCGGCGGGTGCCAACATCGGCGCGAGCAACGTCGAGACGGCCTACCTGGCGTACGTCAGGACCCTCATTCCGCATTGGGATGTGGAACTGGCGTTGGGCTATCCACCGTTGCAAAAGACCGTCGGCAAGGGCCCTGCCACTCTCGGATCGGTACCCTATAACGGACAAGTCATTGCGACGGCCCGCTGGATAGCGCCGACCGTGCTGCTGGAATATGTGTTCTTCGAGGAGAGTTCGAAGTGGCGTCCGTACATCGGGGCCGGCGTCAACTACACCACCTTCTATGACCGCAACTCGACCGCGGCGGGCGACGCCGCCAGCGGCGGCCCCACCAGGCTTTCGCTGACTCCGTCGGTGGGATGGGCCGCCACCGCGGGCTTGAACTACCACATTGCGAACCATTGGCATGCGTATGCGTCGTATTCCTTCTCAAAGGTGACGACCGATTTGAAAGCCGATACTGCAGGCGTTATTCGCACCACCCACATCAATTTTGCCCCGCAAGCCTTGGTGCTGTCCGTGGGCTATTCTTTCTAGGTTCACACGCGAACATGCCTGAACGCGGAGCGCCACCCACTTACCGATCGGGCACCCAATCCGTCCCAGCGAGCGGCGCTGCGTCGACGCTGGAGGAACGCGCCGCAGCGCTCGCGTTTCTGCAAAAGCTGGCGGCCGAGGTCACGGAGGGCACAATCGATTTGCCCTGCTTTCCGGATGTCGTGGTGCGCATCAGCACCGCTTTGGCCGACCCAGACACCAACGCCGAACATGTGGTCACCATCGTCGGCGCCGAGCCGCGGCTGGCCGCACGCATACTGCAGACGGCAAATTCGGCAGCATTCAACAGCTCGGGCAAGCCCCTGACGGATCTGCGCTCTGCGATCACGCGTCTTGGCCATCAAATGGTTCACGGCACAGCGATGTCCTATGCCATGCAGCAGATGAAGAACGAGGAGTCGCTGCGATCGATTGTGCAGCCCTTGACCGAGCTGTGGAATCGAAGCATCGCTGTCGCCTCAATCTGCCGCCTGGTGGCCGCCCGCACCAAAGTAGGCGCGGACGAAGCTTTCCTCACCGGACTGCTGCATGGAATCGGCAATCTCTACATCATGGCTCGTGCGGCCACGCAGGGCACCGGGCTGGGTGCAGACCACGCCTGGCTGGATTTATTGGTCGGTTGGCAGGCGTCCATCGGCAAAGCCGTGCTCGAGAGTTGGGGCTTCGCTGAAGAAATGTGCGATGCCGTCGGCGAACAGGCAGATCACGAACGCCGCTGGAAGCACGAAGCGGGACTCGCCGATGTGCTGATCGCCAGCCTCATACTCGCCGAGGCATTGAATACGCCCGAGCCGCGCGCCGTGGCCACCGAAGGAATCAACGTATTCCTGACCGTGGGCCTAAAATCGGAAGACTCTGGAGCCATCCTCGCCGACGCGGAAAAGCAAATCAGTCTGGTGCACGCAGCCCTGGCCGCTTGAACTCCGCCGCCAATTCACGGGCGGTCTTGGCCAACATCAATGTGTCGACCCCCACGGCCACGAACACCGCACCGTGATCCAGGTATTTGCGCGCCAGGGCGCGGTCCGGGGTCAGAGTTCCCGCCGCCTTCCCGGTCTTTTTCACCGTCGCAATGCCTTCCACGATGGCAGCCTGAACCGCCGCATCCGCCGGCTTGCCGAGCAACCCCATGGACGCCGCCAGATCGGCGGGTCCGAAGAACACTCCATCGACGCCGTCCACCGCGGCGATCGCTTCGAGCTGTTTCATGGCGTTGACCGACTCCACCTGCACGAGCACGCAGATTTCATCGTCGCTGCGCTGCAGGTAGTCATCGATTTGATTCCAGCGTGAGGCGCGCGCCATGGCGCTGCCGACACCGCGTACGCCGCGCGTCGGATAGCGCGTGGCGGCGACCGCCGCTTGTGCCTCGCCAGGAGTCTCGACCATGGGGATGATGAGCGTCTGTGCGCCGATATCCAGGTACTGTTTTATCAATTCCACCGACCCATGCGACGGGCGCACGATGGGATGCACCGGATAAGGTGCCATCGCCTGCAATTGCGTCAGCACGCTGCGCGGATCATTGGGTGCATGTTCGGCGTCGATCACCAGGCAATCGAAGCCGGTGCCGGCCAGAAGCTCGGCAACGTACGAGTCGGCCAAACCCAACCACAGTCCGATCTGCGGCTTGCCTTGACGCAGGGCGCGTTTGAATTCATTGACGGGAAATTCCATGACTTCTCTTGAGTTAAACGAAACGCATCGAGATGCTGCCAAGAGGGCCGTAGTCGGCGTGCAGCACATCGCCGCGCGCCGCGTTCGTCGGCCGGGTGAACGAGCCGCCCAGAATGATGTCTCCAGCCCGCAAGACTTCGCCGTACGGCGCGATCTTATTGGCGAGCCACGCGACCCCGCTGGCGGGATGATTCAACACCGCTGCCGCCAGTCCCGTTTCTTCGATCACGGCGTTCTTGTAGAGCATAGCCCCCACCCAGCGCAGGTCGACCGCATCGGGCTTGACCGGCCGGCCGCCCACCACGATGCCGGCATTGGCGGCGAAATCCGCGATGGTGTCGAACACCTTGCGTGGCGCACGGCTCTCACGATCGAATTGCTCGATGCGTGCGTCGATGATCTCGAGCGCGGGAGTCACGTAGTCGGTGGCCCGCAGCACGTCGAATATCGTCACTCCAGGTCCCTGCAACGGAGCACTGAGCACGAAGGCCAGTTCAACCTCGACGCGCGGCGCAATGAATTGCCGGAAAGAAATATCGCTGCCGGTCGCAAAGAACATATCGTCCATGAGCGGCGCGTAGTCCGGCTCGGTGATCTGCGATGCCTGTTGCATGGCGCGCGACGTCAGTCCGATCTTGCGCCCCTTGATGGTCCGTCCGTCCGCAATTTCCATCTTGACCCATTCGCTTTGGATGGCATACCCATCATCGATGGTCATATCGGGATGTTCCATCGAGAAATGCCGCAGCTGAGTGCGGCTCTTACGGGCATCGTACAAGCGCCGCGCCAGCAATCGAATGGTGTCGGTGGCCAACATGAAATTTTCGCTCCGTCCGCCGGCCTTAGGTTTTCTTGAAGCGCGCGTGCAAGTTGTTGTGCTTGAGCGTGCCGGCCTCGCTGAATTCGTTCAATTCCAGCGACACGGCCAGGCCCTGCTGCGCGAATTGCTCGCCAAAGTGCGCCTTCATGATGTCGAATAGGCCGTTGCTGAGGGCCGTCTTGGCGGCGTCGCTGCGCCCCGCGCCGATTTTTAAGATCGCATGCACGAACCCGGCGTCGTCCAAGCTGCCGTCGGCGATGCAGTAGTCCTCGAACGGTATGGCGCGGACGCGCACGCCGCCGGGCGGAAACACCACGCCTCCATCCACGCGCAGCGCCGTCATGAATTGCGCGAGAGTGCGGCACAGCTCGCCGAGACGGCCGCCGGCGCGCAAGTTTGCGCTGTACTCCAAGGTCATGTGAGACATGGGAAACCTTAGGCGCCGATACTCATAGTGGCAACGGTGCAGCCGACGGCAAAGATGGGAATAGGCCGGTAGTGCTGCACCCGGCCTTGGCCGCGTGCGGCGGCGGCAATGCTGATTAAGGTGCGGATCTCGAAGCCCCCCTGCCCCGCCTCCCGATAGGTCCCCTCATCGGTATAGGATAACATCGCCGCCTTGTCGTTGCTCTGCCAGCGCCGCAGGAACTCACGGTCCCATGGCTCATTGACCCTGCCCGAGTCCGGCGTCGCCGGCCAATGTGATATGCCGCCGGTGCCCACCAAGGCGATGCGCTCCGGGCTCGAGTCCGCCGCCCGGCGCAGCGCCTCTCCCAGTGCCCAGGCGCGATGCAAGGGCGCCAGAGGAGGTCCCTGGCAATTGATGTTTACCGGAATGACCGGCAGATCGTAGCGCGGAGTGAGAAAACTCAACGGCACCATCACCCCGTGATCGAACTTCCATTCCTCCGCGTACGACAAATCCACGGTCTGCATCATGTCGCGGATCAGCCGCAGCGACAGCGGCGCATTGCCGGGAATCGTGACGCGAGGAATGCCCAGCCACTGCGGATCCTCGATCGGTCCCTCATAGCTGCCCGCCATGCCCACCGCAAACGCCGGCATGTTGTTCATGAAGAAATTGGCGAAGTGCTCGGCGGCCACGATAATCAGCACTTCAGGCTGCGCCGCGGCCAGTGCCTCGCCCATGCCGTGGTAGGCGCGATAGAACTCCTCACGCATCGCCTGATCGGCCATTTGCGCGCGTCCGGTGATACCGGGAGCGTGGCTGCAGATGCCTGCGAACACGAGGCTCACAGATCGGCCACCTTTTCGTCGAGACGGGTCGTCATACTGTATACGCCGGCGCGCACCGGACCATGGCGAGTGACGCCGGAACGCATGGCGCCAAGATAGTCGGCCCAGGGCATGCCGAGAAAGGCGGCATAGTGCATCAGCAATTGTCCATTCGCGCCAAGCACATAGATCAGTCCGATATCGCCGGCCTCGAGCGCGCCGCGCTCTTCGCCGGACAATTCATAGCGCTTGAGAATGGCAGGTAGATCCGCCCGGCATTGCCGCTGCAGTTCGGGATCGCGATTGATGTCGAACAGAAACTTCTGCATCTGGTACAGGCTCATTTGGCGCCCCAATGCGGGATGGGGTGGGCGCCCAAGCTCACGCAGACATTTTTCGGCTCCAGGAACACCTCGTAACTCCAGGTCCCGCCCTCGCGGCCCACGCCCGAGGCCTTGGTGCCGCCGAAGGGCTGGCGCAGGTCGCGAACGTTCTGGCTGTTCACGAAGCACATGCCGGCCTCGACCGCGGCGGCGACGCGGTGCGCACGGCCCAGATTTTCGCTCCACACATAGCTGCTCAAGCCGTAGGCGATGTCATTGGCCTTGGCGATGGCGTCTGCCTCGTCCGTAAAGGGAATGAGGCAGGCGACCGGCCCGAAGATCTCTTCCTGCGCAATGCGCATGCCATTGTCCACGTCGGCGAACACCGTGGCCTGCACGAAATTACCCTTCCTGAGCGCACCGTTCACGGCTGGGGCATCCAACCCGCCGCACATCAAGGTAGCGCCCTCCTTCGGGCCCATCTCGATATAGCGGCGGACTTTTTCCAGGTGATTCACGCTGATCATGGGCCCAATGATGGTCTTGTCATCGAGCGGGTCGCCGACTGCGATGCGCCGCGCCCGCTCGGTGAACTTCTGCACGAATTCTGGGTAAATGGACTTTTGCACCAGAATGCGCGAACCCGCCGTGCAGCGCTCACCGTTGTTGGAAAAAATCATGAATAGAGCCGCGTCGAGCGCGCGCGCCTGATCCGCATCATCGAAAATAATGAACGGACTCTTACCGCCCAGTTCCATGGAAAATTTCTTCAAGCCCGACACTTTCACGATGCGGTTTCCCGTCGCAGTCGAACCCGTGAAGGAAATCGCCCGTACATCGGGATGGCGGCACAGGGGCTCGCCCACTTCCGTGCCGTAGCCGTGAACGATGTTGAGAACTCCTGCGGGAATGCCGGCCTCCAAGGCCAACTCACCCAAGCGCGCCGCCGACAGCGGCGATAGCTCGCTCATCTTGAGCACCACCGTGTTGCCGAAGGCGAGCGCCGGCGCCACCTTCCAAGTCGCGGTCATGAACGGCACATTCCAGGGCGAGACCAGAGCACACACACCCACCGGATGAAACAGCGTGTAGTTAAGGTGCGTCGCGGTCGGATAGGTATGGCCGTCAACCCGGACGCACATCTCCGCAAAGTAGTAGAAATTATCCGCCGAGCGCGGCACCAATTGCTTGGCGGTTTGCGAAATCACCTGCCCGGTATCCTGAGTCTCCGTCCGCGCGATCTCCGGCACATGTTCGGCAATCAAGTCCCCGAGCTTGCGCAGCAGCGCCGCTCTTTCGGGTGCGGGCTTGCCGGCCCAGGCCGGAAACGCCGCCTTGGCGGCCACAACCGCAGCGTCGATCTCACGCTCGCCGCCGCGCGCCACTTCGGCCAGCACTTCCTGGGTGGCGGGATTGATCGTCTGGAAATATTCCCCGCTCGGGACCGCAGCGCCGTCAATTAAGTGTTGGATTTGCATTTATCTCTCAACGGCCGAATTCGGCATCCGCCGCAATGGTATTGGTCAGCCGGCCGAGCCCGTCGATTTCGCAGGCCACTACGTCGCCCGGCATGACATTGATCACGCCCTCCGGCGTGCCCGTGAGAATGACATCGCCGGGGCTGAGAGTCATGAAGGAGCTCAGATACTCCACCAGGTAGCGGATGTCGTAGATCAAATCCCGAGTATTGCCCTGCTGGGTGAGTTTATCGTTGACGTAGGTTCTAAGCCCTAGATTTCCCGGATCCGCAATCTCAGCTGAATCGACCAGCCAGGGGCCCAATACCGTGGCGCCGTCGCGATTTTTGACGCGCAGATTCGGGCGGTACCAGTTCTCCAGATAATCGCGAATGGCGTAATCATTGGCAATGCAATAACCCGCCACATGCTCGAGCGCCTGCGAACGCGGAACCCGTTGGGCCGGCCGCCCGACGACCACCGCCAGCTCGCATTCATAGTGCATGAACTTCACATCCGCCGGCCGCCGGGTCACGCCGCGATGGCCCAGCAAGGTGCCGGGACCCTTGAGAAATACCAAGGGCTCCTCCTGCGCGTTGAAGGCCAATTCCTTGGCGTGATCGGCATAGTTCAATCCCAGCGCAATGATGGTGCCGACCGCGAATGGCGGCAGCCACACGACGTCCCCAGCCGCGACCACCCTGCCATCGTCGAGACGCAGAGTCTCTTCGGCCGGCGCAGGCATGGCCTCGTGAATGGCGCCGGCATAGGCGACTCGGGCACGCATCATGCGAGGGCCGTCATGTAGGGATTGCTGAGGCTGCCCAGTCCGTCGATTTCAATACTGACCGTCTGTCCCGGGCGCACGCGCGGAGCGGGCGCCGCGGCCCCGAGCGCCAGTACGTCCCCCGGACTCAAAGTCATGAATTCGGTGACGTCGGCCAGCAGCCTCGCCGCGGAGCGGATCGAATCAGCGGTACTCATGATCTGCACCAGAGCCCCGTCGAGATAGGTACGAATGGTCAGTGCATCGGGATTGGCGACTGCCGCGCGTTCAATCACCGCAGGTCCGAGCGGACAGTAGCCGTCGCGCGCCTTGTACCGGATGGACGGCCGGTGAAAGCTCTCATGCGGAACGCTCACATCGGCAACGATGAGATAGCCGGCGACGTACTCAAGCGCTCGGGCCTCGGCCACCTTGCAAGCCGTCCGGCCGATGACCAGCCCCAAGCATGCACCGACCTCGAGTTCCGGGGTCCCCGCCGGAATCCTGACCACATCGCCCGATAACGCCAGGGTATTGCGTGGCTTGATATACAACACAGGGGCAACCGGCGGCGCCTTGTACGGCAGCTGATTCGCGGCAGCGCCGATCTGCGCCAGCGCCGAACGATGATTCAGCAGCGCCCCGTACACCACGCCACTCAAACGATAGGGCGCAACGTCGAAAGGTATTGAGGAAAGACCTGCGCCAGCCGACATCTGCCCACCCGCCTGAAATCTACGATTTTTTCATTCGCCGATATTCACTAATATATTAGTAATATAGTAGCATGTGAATTGCCGTGTCAAGACGGCGGAGCGTGACATGAACAGCGAATCGGGGAATTTCAGGCATCGCAATTTGCCGCTGCTGCTGCTGCAGGCGCGCGAGCACGTGATTTCGCGTTTCCGGCCCATTCTCAATGCACACGGCATCACTGAGCAGCAATGGCGCATCGTGCGTGCCCTGCTCGACACCGGACCCATGGAGCCGCGCGAGATAGGACTGCTGTGCCGAATTTCCAGTCCCAGTCTCGCCGGAGTCCTGTCGCGGATGGAGGAGCTCGGTCTCATCAAACGCAAGAGGCTCGATCACGATCAGCGCCGGCTGCACGTGTCACTTACCCCGCGCAGCCGTGCTTTGAGCACGCGCATGGCCCCGCAAATCGAAGCCACCTACCGCGACATCGAGGCGCTGATCGGAGCGGAGTTCTCGGCGCGCTTCTATGGAGCGCTCGATGAGCTGATCGGCGCTCTGACGTCGCACGAGCCGGCGGCTCTTGCAAATGAGTAAATTTGAGCGGCCCGCCGTGCCGCCCATACAATGTGAATAGGGGTAGGAAATGAACACGGGCACTGCCTTTCTAAAGAATACCTGGTACGTCGCGGCCTGGTCGCACGAGATTGCCGCGGACGGCATGGTGGCGCGGACTATCACCCGCGTGCCACTGCTGTTTTGGCGGGACGCCGACGGCAACGTCGTGGCGCTCGATGACCGTTGCTGCCACCGTGCGGCGCCGCTGTCGAAGGGACGCCGCGAAGGCGACAATATTCGCTGCATGTATCACGGCCTGCTGTTCGATAAGACCGGCAAGTGCGTGGAAATTCCCTCGCAGGATTTCATCCCGCCTGCTGCCAAGGTGCGCGCCTATCCTGTGGTCGAACGGTTCAAATGGGTGTGGATCTGGATGGGCGATACGGAGCAGGCCGATCCCGCGCTGATTCCCGACACGCACTATCTGGATGACGCCGGATGGCGCGGCACGCCGGGCTACATGTACTACGCTGCCAACTACCTGCTGATCACCGACAACTTGCTGGATTTCTCGCACCTGTCGTACGTTCACGAAACCACTCTCGGTGGCAGTGCAAAATACGCCGGCATTCGTCCTAAGATCACGCGCAATGGGCGAAGCATAAAGGTGGAGCGCTGGCTGATCGACGATGAGCCCGCGCCGTTCTTGAGTAAACTGAAGACCTGGCCGGGCAATGTCGATCGCTGGAACATATACGACGTGGTGCTGCCCGGCGTTCTGTTGATGGACTCCGGCAGTGCCCCCACCGGCACCGGCGCACCTGGCGGCGAGCGCGTGGACGCCGCACAGTTTTTCGGTTGCCAGGCGGTTACGCCGGAGACCGAGAACACCTCGCATTATTTCTTCCAGCAGTCGCACGGCTTCGCACTCGGCGATCCATCGGTCACCGAGAATTTGAGGCAGAGTGTGCTGGCGGGTTTCGAAGAGGATAGGGACATTATCCTGGCCCAGCAGCGCATTCTCGATCTGGCTCCCAACGCGCCCATGCTGGCCATGCGCATGGACACAGCCCTTGCCAGCTTTCGAACCATGGTGGAGATAGCGATTGCCGATGAAACAGCGGCGGCTGTTGAGCAAGCGTAGCGGACGTTCGCGTAGTATTCACAACCGAATTCATGAGGGCTTAGAATGACGAATAGACACGCAACCCGAGATTTGCTGCGCGCGGTGTGGCTCTTGGGACTCCTCGGTGCATTGGCCAATTCGGCCAATGCCGTTCGAGCGGAAGCCAGGGGCGGCACATCGCCCGGCGGCGCGCCCGCGGCGGCCCAGGCCCCCGCATCCGACTGGCACGCCAC